>DATHPL010000079.1:0-20466 GCA_035483915.1 Bradyrhizobium sp. | reverse complement strand
GATCGCCGGGCTCGGCATTGTCGCGCTGCCCGGCTATGTCTGTCGCGAAGAGCTTCGATCGGGAGCCCTGCGCCGGGTGTTGCCCACGTGGCTTGCCGGCGATTCGACGCTGACGGCGCTGCTGCCTTACCGGCAAGGCCTGTTGCCTTCGGTCCGCGCCTTCATTGAACATCTGGCGGTTCAACTTCCGAAGGCTGTGGCGATGTAACTCGCCATTTCCCTTCCCCGACACTTCCTTGGGCAGCTTCGTCATTCGGGGCAGATTGAAAAGCACGCAGCTACACAAAATTCCGCGTTCCCGGGGTTCCACGACAGGTTGCATTAACCATTGGTGAATCTCTGCCCGATACGTTCGCTTACAAAATCTACGCGCGACATCCGCACGCTAACGGGCACGCGCAGGCGTTGGGCTTCTGTGGGACTCCCTGTGATGTTCATGAAATTCGCAATCCGCACAAAAATTATCTGTGTTGTCTCCGTTTTGCTGCTCGCCTTGGCCGGCTCCGGCCTCCTCGCCGCCAGCTACATGCGGACCATGAACGCGGACACCAGCGAGATTGCGACGAACTGGCTGCCAAGCGTGAAAGCACTCGGCGAGTTGAACGTCGGTATCATTCTCTATCGAGCCACGCTCCGTGCGCATCTGCTGTCCGAGACGATCGAGGAAAAGCAAGCGGTCGAAAAGTCCCTCGAAAAGATCGCCGAAAACAACAGAAGGATCCGCAAGAACTACGAAGCCATGATCAATTCAGCGGAAGAGCGCGCGCTCTATGACGAATGGTCGAGGCGATGGCAGGAATACAAGGATATCTCCGCAAAGGTGATGGAGCTGTCGCGCAAGGAAGCCGGCCAGTTTCCCCGGGAGGCGATTGAGCTGAACAAGCGTGCCATCAAGGTAGGCAACGAGACCGATGTCATCCTGAGCAGGGATATCGAGCTCAACAACGCCGGCGCCGAACGGGAAACCAGGCGGGCGGCCGAGACCTATTCTTCGGCGCTGATGATCCTTGCGGTGATCGTCGGGGCGGCCACCATCCTGGGCGCCGCGTTCAGCTTCTTTGTCATCCGCGACATTTCGACGGGCATCGCTTCGATCGTCGGACCGATGCAGGCGCTTGGCGAAGGCAATCTCGGCGCCGAAGTCCCGCATCAGGGCGAGAAGACCGAGATCGGCATGATGGCCAACGCGCTACAGGTCTTCAAGGACGCCCTCATCGCCAAGAAGGCTGCCGATGAGGCCGCCGCGATTGATGCCGAAGCCAAGATCGAGCGCGGTCGCCGCGTCGACAACATTACCCGCGAATTCGAGCAGATGATCGGCGAGATCGTCACAACCGTTTCCTCAGCTTCGTCCCAACTCGAATCTTCCGCCGGCTCGCTTTCGGCGACGGCGGTTCGCTCGCAAGAACTGTCCACCGCAGTGGCGGCCGCCTCGGAAGAAGCCTCCACCAACGTACAGTCGGTGGCTTCCGCCACGGAAGAGCTATCGTCGTCAGTCAATGAAATCAGCCGCCAGGTTCAAGAATCGGCGCGGATGGCGAAAGAGGCCGTAGGCCAGGCCCGCTCGACGACCGATCGCGTCAGCGAGCTATCGAAGGCTGCAACCCGCATCGGCGACGTCGTCGAGCTGATCAACACCATCGCCGGCCAGACCAACCTGCTCGCGCTCAACGCTACCATTGAGGCCGCGCGCGCCGGAGAGGCCGGCCGTGGCTTTGCGGTCGTCGCCTCCGAAGTGAAAGCGCTCGCCGAACAGACCGCGAAAGCGACCGGCGAGATCGGCCAGCAGATCAATGGAATCCAGGTAGCCACCCAGGATTCCGTCAGTGCCATCAAGGAAATTTCGGGCACAATCGAAAAACTGTCGGAAATCTCCTCGACAATCGCGGCGGCGGTCGAAGAGCAGGGTGCGGCGACCCAGGAAATCTCGCGCAATGTCCAGCAGGCGGCGCAAGGCACCCAACAGGTCTCGTCCAACATCACCGATGTGCAGCGCGGCGCAACGGACACCGGCTCTGCGTCGTCGGAGGTATTGTCGGCGGCACAGACGCTTTCAACCGACTCTGGCCGGCTCCAGACCGAGGTGGCGAAATTCCTCACGGCCGTGCGCGCCGCCTGATCGCCTGCCGCAGCCCCAAGGGCCGGGTCAAGTAGAAACCGCGTGGCGGCACGTCGATCGCAGAACACGACGATCCCTCGCGATCTCCAACGATGCCGCGCGACGGCCTGTCGCGCGACAACCCTTTAGAGCCGGCAAGCTATTTCGCAAACGCTGGAAATGCCGGCAGCTTTTCGACGTCGCGTGCATCGTGCTGGATGATGAGCGTCGCCTTCAGATTCGCAGAAATCTTCTTGATGCGCTCGATCGAGGCCACGGTCTGGGCGCGGTCATAGTTGAACGAAGGCACGCCGTCCGAATCGTAGTTCTCGCGGAAATGGACCGCATCGCCTGAAAGGATGACCGGACCCATCTGCGGCAGCTTGACCAGCAGGCTGGAATGGCCCGGCGTATGCCCGGGCGTGCGCAGCATCATCACCGTGCCGTCGCCGAATACATCCTTGTCGAGGACCTGCGGCTCGACCTTGCTCTCACCCTTGATCCAGCTTTCGAACGGCTTGAAGTTCACGCCTTCGGCTGGCTTGGGCGCCGAGATCGCGTCCCATTCCCTGGCGCCGATCAAGAGGGTCGCCTTCGGAAACGAAGCGATCTGGCCGGTGTGATCGGCGTGATAGTGGCTGATGCCGACATATTTGATCTGGTCGGGTTTGACATCGATCTTTGCCAGGAGATCGACCAGACTGACCTTCGGTGCGACCTTGGGCATGGTCATGGCATGGCCGGTGTCCCACAACATATACTCGTCGCCGTGCTTGATGAGATAGCAGCTGTAGACGAACTGAAGTTTGAGATCGCCGTAAGAGTAAGTATCCGAGAAGCGCGGATTGACGGCCTGAGGTTCCTGAGGCGTGCCGCATTCGAACCGCGCCAGCGACACGTCCGGCGCCGCTTGCGCTGATACCGCGAGGCTTGCGAACAGACTGGCGCCGAAAGCGAGTGTGGTCAGTGCTCGATTCATGGTTTCTTCCCTTGATTTTGGCGGATTGAGGCGCGGCGCTTTTTCCCGGTGTCGCGATCAAACTATTCGGCGCGATACATCAGGTGCTAGGTTGCCGAGTAGAGCATGCAGAATACACGCATGTGAAGGGGGACGGAATGTCGATGCGCAAGGCGTTGTGCCTGTTGGCTTTGGTGACGCTCGCGGATTCGGCTCATGCCCAATCGCCGGTATCTATGCCGGACACGATCGAGGGCCGCTCGGTAGAAAGCCACTTGGCCGCGGGCAAGAACGCGGCCGGCGGACGCGACAACACGCCCGATTTCTATGGGCTTGTGACGGCCATCTGTGTTGCGCCACAGCGCGGCGCGCCTGCGCCCGACGCACCCGCCCCGCGCGAAGATCCGAAACGCAAGGCGACCTATATGCAGCCGAAGAGGGCGTTCGACGACGTCTATTGGCTGGGAACCGAAAGCACCTCGGCGTGGCTGCTCACCTCAGACGACGGCTACATCCTCTACGATACCGCCTATGTCTATGATGCGGAGGACGTGCTGATCGGCGGCATGCAGAAGCTGGGCCTCGACCCGGCCAAAGTGAAATACGTCATCGTTTCCCATGGCCATCGCGGCGAATCCGGCGGCGCTTATCTATTTCAGTCGCGGCACGGAGCGCGCATCGTGACGGCGGATTGGGACCTCATTGAAGGTTCACTTTATGGATACCCGACCGGCAAGCCGAAGCGAGACATCGCTGCGACCGACGGGATGAAGGTCACGGTGGGCAATCGCACGGTTACACTCTACTTGACGCCCGGACATACGCCGGGAACCATTTCCGGCATTTTCCAGGTGCTTGATCAGGGAAAACCGCTGACGGTTGTCTATTCCGGCGGCACCGAATTCAATTTCCCCAACGACGTGGCGCATTTCGATCAATATCTGGCGTCGGAGCGCAGGCTTGCCTCGCTGGCAGCGGCCGCAGGCGCCACCATCATCATCAACAATCAATCCCAGTTCAACGGCGCCGCCGACAAGCTACGGATATTGGCCGACCGGCAGCCGGGTGAGCGCCACCCTCTCAACGTCGGCGCTGAAGCGGTGGCTCGTTATTTCAAGATCGAAGACGAGTGCGCCCAGGCCCAGCGTCTGAAGGTCATTGCGGGTCAAAGCGACCATTAGCAGGAACTCGAAGCCGATCCGCTCGAAAATTTTTGCTTTGCGCCGCGGGAGCCGTTGGCGTTGACGCTTCGTTTTGGCTGCGCCAAGCTCAGCCGAAATCCAAAAAAGCCCGGCAATTGCGGCTATGAATATTGGCCGGCGCGCAACGGAGAAACCCCATGAGCTGGCAGCCCTCCAACGATCCGATCCTTGGCGATCCCGCCTCCTGCGACGCGCTGGAACTCGTCATCGTGCCGCGCACCCGCGACCTCGGCGACGGCTTTGAAGTTCGCCGCGCGCTACCGCACGGCAAGCGGCAAATGGTCGGCCCCTTCATCTTCTTCGATCATTTCGGCCCGGTGCAGTTCGTCTCCGGCAAGGGCATGGACGTACGCCCGCATCCCCATATCGGGCTTGCGACCGTCACCTATCTGTTCGACGGCAGCATCATGCACCGCGACAGCGAGGGCAATATCCGCGAAATCCAGCCCGGCGCCATGAACCTGATGACGGCGGGCCGCGGCATCGCCCATTCCGAACGCACGCCCGACCTTCAGCGCCAAAACGGCCAGAAGATGCTGGGCCTGCAAAGCTGGATCGCGTTGCCGGCCGGAAAAGAAGAGATCGCACCGACCTTCCAGCACTATGCGGCGTCGGACCTGCCGGTGGTGACGGATCGAGGCATCACGGCGCGGATCATTGCAGGGAGTGCGTTTGGCGCGGCATCGCCGGTCGCGATGGTCTCGCCCTGGTTCTATGTCGAGGTCACGGCGGAAGCAGGCGTCAGCGTTCCACTCGATTCAGACCATGAGGAGCGCGCCATCTATATCGTGGACGGCGAGATCGAAATCGCCAACGAGCGCTATGAAGGTCCGCGCCTTCTGGTGTTTCGGCCCGGCGACCGCATCACCGTCAAGACGCTGAAACCTGCGCGGATGATGTTTCTTGGTGGAGATGCCCTCGAAGGTCCGCGTCATATCTGGTGGAACTTCGTCTCCTCCAGTAAAGACCGGATCGAGCAAGCTAAGCAGGACTGGAAGTCCGGCCGCTTTGCTGCCGTTCCCAACGAGCACGAGTTCATTCCGCTGCCGGAATGAACTGGCTCTATCCTGATCCTTTTGCCGCCGCGCGGAAGTAGCTGCGGCCGCCTTCGAAAGTAAGATTGATGAACACGATGCTTGCAAGCGACCTGCCTCTCCCTCGGATCGGGCGCGGCAAGGTTCGCGACATCTATGCTGTCGGCTACGATCGCGTGTTGCTTTTGACCACCGATCGTATCTCGGCCTTCGACATCGTGATGGGGGAGACCATTCCGATGAAGGGCGCCGTGCTGACCCAAATCAGCGCCTGGTGGTTCAAGAAACTCGAAGGCGTGGTGCGGCACCACATGATCAGCGCCGACGCCGACGCCATCATCCGCGAGGTGCCGGCGTTGCGGGATCATCACGGTTCACTTTCAGGACGCGCCATGCTGTGCCGGCGGACGAAAGTGTTTCCGATCGAGTGCGTGATCCGCGGCTATCTCTCCGGTTCGGCCTGGAAGGAATATGCCGCGCAAGGAACGCTCGCGGGAGACAAGCTGCCGCCCGGTCTTCTGGAGAGCGGCAGACTGGAACCTGCGATCTTCAGCCCGGCCACCAAGGCCGAGACCGGCCATGACGAGAACATTACCGTTGCTCGCATGCGCGAGATCGTGGGCCATGAGGTAACCGATACGCTGGAAAGCATGACGCGCGCGGTTTATTCGCTCGGCGAGCGCTTGAGCCGCGAGCACGGCATCATCATCGCCGACACCAAGTTCGAATTCGGACGCGACGCCGATGGCCGGATCATCCTGATCGACGAAGTGATGACTCCGGACAGCTCGCGGTTCTGGGCGGTAGATGCCTATCAACCGGGTCAGCCGCAGCCGAGTTTCGACAAGCAGCCGCTGCGCGATTACCTCGACACTGAGCGGCGCGCCGGCCGCTGGAACGGCGAAGCTCCGCCGCCGCCTTTGCCGGAGAGCGTCGTGAGTGCAACCAGCCAACGTTATCTCGAAGCTTATCGCCGTGTCACCGGCAACGATCTGAAGATTTAGCGTCGGCAGCGGTCCGTGCTTTGACTGTTCCCCCAAAAATGATCTTGTCCTGACGCGCCGCCTTCGTCTACCACTGACGTCCATCTTTTGGGGATCAACGCGTGAGCATTGAGTCGATCAGTCTTCGGCCTAATGTCGCCCATTTGAAGTTCCTGCAGCGCAAGCTGCAATTCCGTCTGGGAATTTCAAATGGAAAAGCGAAGCCAGGATTATGACTATGCTAGTGCCCATGACTTTCCGACGTTCGTGAACGGTGCCCTCTGAGATGGAATACGAACTTCGGCGAGCGGGCACTCGGCTGCCACTGCGCGTGATCCTGAAGGATATTCTCGGCGGCAGCGCCGCCAGTGTTCTGACCGTCACCTTCGGGCTGTCGTATTCGCTGCTGATCTTTGGCGGGCCGCTTTCGCCCTATCTTTCCTATGGCGTCGCTGCGACTTTCATTTCGTCCGCCATTCTCGCCGGCGTGATTGCGGTTGGAAGCTCAATCCCCTTCGCCGTTTCGGGGCCCGAAAGCTCCACCGCTGCCATGACAGGCATTCTGGCCTCGTCCATGGTGGAACGCATCGTGGCCGCCAACCCGTCCGCGCCGCTGCTCGCGCCCATCCTGATCACATTGGCGATCGCGACCATCCTGACCGGCCTCGTGCTGTGCTGTTTCGGGATGACACGCATGGGCCGCGCGATCCGTTATGTGCCGTATCCGGTGGTCGGCGGCTTTCTCGGCGCGACCGGCTGCCTGATTGTTCTCGGTGCGGTTCGCGTCATCACCGGCCAGCCCTTGCAATTTGCAACGCTTGGTCAATTCGAAGATCTCCAGACGCTCTCCAAGCTCGCGGCCGCCTGTGTCATGGCGCTCATTCTCTATATGACCTGGCACCGTTCGCGCACATCGTTCGGGCTGCCGGCCATTCTCGTGGTCGGCGTAATCGCAGCGCATGTCGTGTTCTGGCTGGCCGGCATATCGCTGGCGGAAGCACAGGCCGCCGGCTGGACCTTTCAGCCGCCACCCGGTGTGACCTTCAAGTCACCGTGGAGCGTCGATGGGCTCAGCCATTATCCCTGGCATCTGTTGCCGGATCTTTCCGGCAATTTGATTGCCGTGATCTTCGTTACGGCGTCGTCCGCGCTGTTCAACACCACCGGCATCGAAGTCGCGACGCATCGGGAAGCCAACCTCGAACGCGAACTCAACGTCACCGGCCTGGCCAACATGCTCGTCGGCGCCTTCGGCGGCTATCCCGGCTGTATCTCCATCAGCCGGTCCGTCCTCAACTACAACGGCGGCGGCACCGGGCCGCTATCCGGGCTCACGGTGGCGGCGATCTCGCTGCTGATGTTGATCTTTGCTCCCTCCCTTCTCGGCTATATGCCGAAATTCGTGCTCGGCGGCCTCCTGATCTATCTCGGCGCCGACGCGCTCCATAAATGGATCGTTCAATCGCGACGGCGGCTTTCTGTTACCGAGTACCTGTCGCTGCTCGCGATCATCGTCATCATCGTCGAATGGGGTTTTATTGCCGGCATCCTGATCGGCGTCGTCATCGGCTGCGCGACGTTTGCCCTGAGCGCCTCACGCATCGATTCCATCAAATTCAGTTTCGATGGTTCCGAATACCGCAGTTCGCTGGATCGATCGCGCGAGGAGCTGGCGGTGCTTGCCGCGCATGGCGGCAGCATCCAGGGTCTGAACCTGCAAAGCTACTTGTTCTTCGGCTCGGCCAACCGCCTCTACCAGCACGTCAAGGCGCTTCTGGCGCGCCACCCGGAATGCCGTTTTCTGGTGTTCGACTTCAAGCTGGTGACCGGCGTCGACTCTTCCGCTGCCTATAGTTTCGCCCAGATCAAGCGCACGGCGAGCGACCGTGGCATCCGGCTGGTTCTGGTCCACCTGCAGGCGGCCACGGAAAAGGCACTGCGATCAAGCGAGTTTATCTCGCGCGACGTCAGCATCATGCCGGAGCTCGACCATGCTTTGGAGTGGTGCGAGAACGAACTCATTGCGCGGCACGAGGGCCACAGCGACGAGGAAGCCTCCTTAAAGGATTGGTTTGTCCGCATTCTCGGCACCGATGAGGAAGCCGGGGAATTGATGCAGCGATGCCAGCGTCTTGAGGTTGGCGTCGGCGAGACCGTCGTCAGCGCCGGCGACGCGGCCAACTCCATGCACTTTATTCTCGACGGCCGGGTCGGCGTCATGATCCCGACCGCCGATGGCGAGCTGACGCGAGTACGAAGCCTCGGCCGCTATACCACCATCGGCGAAATGGGGCTGGTGACACGGGCGCCGCGCAACGCGACCATCCAGGCCGAAGTGGCAAGCGTCCTGTATGTCCTGAGCGTCCAGCAGTTCGAGGCGATCAAGAGCGAGAATCCCGCGCTTAGCCAGAAGTTACTGACCTTTTTTATCCTGGTAATGGCAGAGCGGCTGACCTTCGCCAACCGCCTGATCGGCGTGCTCAGGCGGTAGAGCCCGCGTCCTTATGACCCCGGACCGGCTGCGCGAGCGCGTTGAGAAAATCGGCATGGCGGCCTATGATCGCGCCACCCCAATCATCATCAGGGAGAACGTCATGCCAAGATTCCTGCTTGCCGCGACGATTGCGACCATGGCGGTGCTCGGCCACTCTACGACGGGCGTGGCCCAAGACGATGCCGATCAGAAGTTGGGCAAGGTGCATTTCGCGACGACCTGCAACGAGATCGCGCAACGCCGGTTCGACCGCGCCATGCGCTACCAGCACTCGTTCTGGTACGCGGAATCAAAGGAAATTTACCAAGAAGCCATCAAGGCCGATGCAGACTGTGCCATCGCCTATTGGGGTATGGCGCTGGCGCTGCTCAGCAACCCGCACAACGCCATCCCTGCGCCCAATCTTCCGCTCGGGCTCGCCGCGATCGAGAAAGCCAAGGCGATTGGCGCCAAGAGCGAGCGCGAGCGCGACTATGTCGACGCGCTTTCGGTGATGTATGTCGACTATGACAAGATCCCGCAACAGGCGCGCGTACAATCCTATTTGAAGAAAATGGAAGCGCTCGCCGCGAAATATCCCGACGACGACGAGGCCCAGATCTTCTACGCGATCACCCTGAATGTGTCGGCATCACCCGCCGACAAGACCTATGCCAACCAACTCAAGGGCGCCGCCATTCTGGAGCCGATCTGGCAGCGGCAACCTATGCATCCCGGCGTCGCTCATTATCTGATTCATCTCTACGACTATCCGCCGATCGCCGACAAAGGTCTCACTGCGGCATTTAACTACGCCAAGATCGCGCCAAACGCGCCCCACGCGCAGCACATGCCGTCGCACATTTTTACGCGCGTGGGTTATTGGAAAGAATCGATTGCGGCAAATCTCGCTTCGGTCAGCGCCGCAAAGGCCAGCCGCGAAGCTGCCGATCAACTCCATGGGCAGGACTATCTCGTCTACGCCTACCTGCAACTATCTCAGGACAATGCGGCACAACAGGTGATCGGCGACGTCGAAGCAACGCAGCCCGATCCCGAAGCTTTCGCCGCCGCATATGCGCGCGCCGCCTCACCGGCGCGTTACGTGGTGGAACGCGGCGACTGGAAGGGCGCGGCCAGTCTCGACGTCATCCAGAACAAGTTTCCGCAGACTATGGCGATCTCTTACTTCGCACGCGCGCTCGGCGCCGCCCGGTCCGGCGATCCTGCCGCAGCCCGGGCCGAAATCGCCAAACTCACCGGCATTCGCGACAGCCTGCGTGAAGCGAAAAGCAATTATTGGGCGGAGCAGGTCGACGTCCAGATCCAGGTCGCGAACGCTTGGGCGCTTTATGCTGACGGCAAATATGACGATGCTCTGAAAGCCATGAGCGTCGCCGCCGACGCGGAAGACAAGACGGAAAAATCGCCGGTCACCCCGGGATCACTGGCACCGGCGCGTGAGTTATATGGCTTCATGCTGCTGGATCGCGGCATGGCGAAGGAAGCGTTGGCGGCGTTCGAGGCCACCAAGGCCAAGGAGCCGAACCGCTTCAACGGCTATGCCGGAGCGGCAAAAGCGGCACAGGCGCTTGGCGATACGGTGCAGGCGAAAGTAAATTATGAAAAGCTTCTCGCGCTGGCATCCGGCTCGGATTCCGATCGGCCGACGCTTGTCGCCGCAAGAACCTTCGTTGCGAGTAACTAGTGGAGTGGATTTGACATTCGCTACCCACCTGGGTGCGAGTCCTTCGAGCGAAGGTCAAATCCGAAACCCCACTAGAAAACTTATATTTGCTAGTGGTCCTTTTGATTCTAACATTCGCAAAAGTGACCGCTGAGAAGGGATACGAATGTTAGAATCGGACCACTAGGGCATGATCAGGAGCCGAAACACCGTTGTTGCCGTGATCGCCGGGCTCTCGCTCGGCGCTGTCGCGGGGCTATCGGCGTTCTTCGGCTGGCCGATGTCGGTTCACAGCAAGGCGTTGGCGCCGCCGAGCCATCCGAAGTTTGCAGAAGTGCGATGGCCGTTTCCAACCGACGAGTGGGGCGAAGGCAAGGCCTTCCGTTGCGAGAAAGCCGACTGCGGCGTCGAGGTCAACGTGTACATCCGCGCCAAGATCGGTTTTTGCAATTGCCTGACCGGCGTCTCCGACGACAACGAACTCGATCGCCTGAGCGACTTCAATCTAATGGACGGCAAACCTTCGGTTCTTGGTCCTGGCCACGAGATCAATATTGCCTGGATGAAGGGTCGCAGCCGCGCCTACACCATCACCGAACCGTATCACGCGCCAAGCTCGGTGCTCGCGATTGCGTTCAACGATCGTTGCGACGCGGTCGTCGCAACGGCAACCATCGCTCATGATGGTCCCAAGGCGATCGAGCCCAGCGTCATCGAATTCCTCAACAGCGAGGTCATCGTGCACTGGGCTGAAGTGACGCTCGGGCTTTAGCGCCGGGTGCGTTCGCGTGTCAGATGCCGGCCATCATCACGTATTTGATCTCGAGATACTCTTCCATGCCGTGATGCGAGCCCTCGCGGCCAAGGCCGGATTCCTTGACGCCGCCAAACGGCGCGACCTCGGTCGTGATCAGACCGGAGTTGACGCCGACCATGCCCGATTCCAGCGCTTCCGCTACCCGCCAGACGCGGCCGAGATCGCGGGCGTAGAAATATGACGCCAGCCCGAACGGCGATTTGTTGCACATCGCGATCACGTCGGCTTCATCCTTGAAGCGAATGACAGCCGCGAGCGGTCCAAAAGTTTCCTCCCGCGCCACCAGCGCATCCGGCTTCACGTCAGCGAGCACCGTAGGCTCGAAGAAGGTACGGCCGAGCGCATGGCGTTTGCCGCCGGTCACGACCTTGGCGCCGCCCTTGACCGCGTCCGCAATATGCCGCTCGACTTTGTCGATCGCGTCCATGTTGATCAGCGGCCCCTGGGTGACGCCCTGTTCCGTGCCGTCGCCGATCTTCATCGCCGCGACCTTCTTCGAGAGCTTCTCGACAAACTGATCGTAGATCTTGTCCTGGGCATAGAGGCGGTTGGCGCAGACGCAGGTCTGACCCATGTTGCGGTACTTCGAGACGATCGCACCCTCGACCGCAGCATCGATATCGGCGTCGTCAAACACCACAAACGGCGCGTTGCCGCCGAGTTCAAGCCCGAGCTTCTTCACGCCGACCGAAGCCTGCCTGTAGAGAATCTTGCCGACCTCGGTCGACCCGGTGAAGCCGACAAAGCGCACCGCGGGATGCTCGCACAGCACGAGCCCGATCGGCGGCGCGTCGCCGGTGACGACGTTGAAGACACCCTTCGGCACACCCGCCTTTTCGGCCAGTGCCACCAGCGCCAATGCACTGAGTGGCGTCTCATTGGCGGGCTTGAGCACCACCGTGCAGCCCGCGGCGAGCGCCGGCGACACTTTGCGGGTGATCATCGAGTTCGGGAAGTTCCAGGGCGTGATCGCGCCGCAAACACCCATCGGCTGCTTGATCGCCAACAGGCGCGCATCGCCCCTTTGGGTCGGAATGGTCTCGCCATAGACGCGCCGGGCCTCTTCAGCAAAAAACTCAACATAGGCGCCACCAATGTCGATTTCGCCGAGCGCCTCGGAGAGCGGCTTGCCCTGTTCGGAGGTCAGGATCAGCGCGAGGTCCTCGCGGTTGGCCGCGATCAGCTCGAACCACTTGCGCAGGATATTCGACCGCTGCTTGGCGGTGAGCTTCGCCCAAGCGGGGAAGGCGCGCTCGGCGGCTTCGACCGCGCGGGTGGCGTCCGCCGCCCCCAATTGCGCCACCTTGGCGATTTCAACGCCGGTGGCCGGATTGTTCACCGGGAGTTCGGGCTGCCCGACCCAGGTGCCGTCGATGTAGCACTGCTCGCGCAGCAGCGAGGGATCCTTGAGGCGGTCGCGCAATGCCGGAGCAGCGGATTGCGAAGCACGGGCGGCAACGGGCGGGGTCATGGCGTTACTCCTGAAGGATTTTTGGCTGTTGGGGCCTATATAGGCCGAAACCAGCCGCAACGCATCGCCCGCACGGATATCGGCGGCATCAAACTAATTTGCAGATTTGCGAGAACAGGAATGCGAAACGGCTCGCCGCGCCGAAAGACTGCGATCAGGCTGCGCCACTCATATAGGTTTCGCGTCGCCCGATCATGCGGTCCGCCACGGCTTTGGCATCGGCTTTCGATGAGGTCGCGCAGGTGCGATATTCGAGATCCACCGTCTCCGCGGACGCACGACGGCTGAACCAGGACTTGGAGGCGGCAGGTAAAAGCGCCAGCGCCTGGGCGACGTTGTCGACGGCGCCAAAAGAATGCAGCGCGCCGGAGGCAGCGAAACGAACCTCAAAAATGCCCGGCGTGATCGGCGCTTCGAGGTTTTCACCGCGCCCCGCTCTCGGGTACCGCTTCCATTCGCTCCAGGTCGAGATCATCTTGTTCCCCTCAAACGGGCCGCTTACCTGTCAATCAATTGATGCGCCAAGCGCCTAAAACCATATCTAGGTTGTATTTTGCTTTAATCCAGACACATTCTCGAAATGCCAAGTATGAAGCTTGACATACGCAAATGGCCGTCATCAATCGGAACTTGCCGATGGTGTGGCAAGATTCGTCAAAAATTGTGGCGCAATGTTACGGCGACGCTTTTCGTCCACAGGTCTTGTTCGTGATGGGCTAGACCGGCAGTCCGTTTTGGCGCGCCAGTTCCATTAACGATACTTGGGGACGCGCGCCGATATGCTGGATGACTTCAGCCGCAGCGAGCCCACCGAGGCGCCCGGCGCTCTCATGGCCGACGCCACGCGAAAGACCGAACAGGAAGCCGGCCGCGAAAAGATCGCCCGCACCCGTGGTATCGACGATTTTTTTGACCGGGAAGGCCGGCACGGCCGTAACCCCTTCCTTTGAAGCGACGACGCAACCCTTTTCGCTTCGCGTCACCGCCGCAAGGCCGATATCGCTGCGCAACTGCGTCAGCGCCGTCTCGAAATCCGACGTCTGATAGAGCGAATGCAGCTCAGCCTCGTTGGCGAAGACCAGATCGACCGTGCGGTTGCGCATCAGTTCGAGAAATTCGCCACGATAGCGATCGACGCAAAAGGAATCCGATAGCGTCAGCGCGACCTGACGGCCGGCCTGATGGGCGATCGCCGCCGCCTTCACAAAGGCTTCCTTGGCGCTTTTCGGGTCCCACAAATAACCTTCCAGATAAACGAACGCGGAAGCCGCGACCTGATCGGCATCGATATCGGCCGGCATCAACTCCTGTGCCGCGCCGAGATAGGTGTTCATCGTGCGCTCGCCATCGGGCGTCACCAGAATATACGAGCAGCCGGTCGCCGGACCATTGCCGGCGGGCTTCGTCTCGAAGGCGACGCCAGCAGCACGAATGTCGTGCGTGTACAAATGGCCTATTTGGTCATCCCTCACCTTGCCAACGTAAGCGGCGCGGGCGCCCAGACTGGCGATGCCAACAATGGTGTTGGCTGCCGATCCGCCCGACATCTCGGTCGCCGGTCCCATGTCGCGATAGATCGCAGCCGCGCGGTCCTCATCGATCAGCGCCATGCCGCCCTTGGTCATGCCGTGACGGCTTAGAAAATCCTCGTCCGTCTGCACCAGCACGTCGAAAATGGCATTGCCGATCCCGAGTACGTCGTATTTCGCTGCGGTCATGTATCTGTCCATCCAAAACGGGTGTAGCCGCCTATCACGATCCCAGCGCCCCTAGCAAACTCAAATCCGAACCACTGCTATATAAAAGAGCCCATGATTCGCTCGTTTCTCACGGTCTCAACCGGAACGCTGGCCTCGCGCCTGCTCGGTTTTGCGCGCGATGCCATGGTCGCGGCCTTGCTCGGTGCGGGGCCCGTGGCCGACGCTTTTCTGGTGGCGTTTCAACTCGTCAACGTCGTGCGGCGGCTGTTGACGGAAGGTGCATTGAACAATGCGCTGGTGCCGATCTGGCTCGCCGTGAAAGAGACCAGAGGCCCCCTCGCAGCCAGCGCCCTTGCCGGCCGGGTGCTCGGCACCATCAGCACGGCATTGATTGTGGCAACCGCAGTGGCAGCCCTGCTGATGCCGTGGATCATCACGGCGCTGGCGCCAGGCTTTGCCGGCGAAGCCACGCTGCGTCTTGCGGTGGACAACGCCCGTCTGATGCTGCCTTACCTGGCTTTCGCCGGGCCTGCGGCCGTAACGATGGCGCTGTTGAATGCACAAGGCCGCTACGCGCTGACGACGTTTGCACCGCTGTTGTTCAACGGTGCCTTGATCGCTGTGATGATCGTCCTCGTCTTCAAACGATGGGATGCATCCGATGCCGCGCTCACCATCGCCGCCACGGTTGGGATCGCGGGACTGTTGCAGCTACTCATTTTGATCCTGCGATCGCGCGGCGGCCACTTCGCAACGCCGCTGCGCGTGGCTTTCGATTCAGAGATGCGAAATTTTTTTGCCAAGGCGTTGCCCGGCATGATCGCCGGCGCCGGGCCGCAATTGCTCATCGTGGCCGGCGCCATCGTCGCCTCAAGCTCGCCCTCGGCCGTGTCGTGGCTCTATTTCGCCAACCGTTTGATCGAACTGCCGCTCGGCATCGTCAGCGTCGCCATCGGCGCCGTGCTGGTGCCCGAACTGGCGCGCGCCGTACACGCTGAAGATCGGAACGCAACGACGCAGGCCGAGTCGCGCGGTCTCGAACTCGCGATCGGGCTGGCTCTGCCGGCGACGCTCGGATTGATGACATTGAGCGCGCCGGTGGTACGGCTGTTGTTCGAACACGGCGCCTTTGCCGCGACCGACACCGTGGGCACCGCGAACGCGCTGATGTGGCTTGCGCTCGGCCTGCCCGCGCAGGTGCTGATCAAGGCGCTATCGCCCGCGTTCTTTGCCCGTGGCGACACGATCACGCCGTTATCGGCAACCCTCAAGGGCCTTGCGGTGACCATCGTGCTGGCAATCGTGCTTGGCCGGTTGTTCGACGTCCGCGGCATCGCGGCTGCGATTGCGCTCGGCGGCTGGAGCGGTGCGCTGGTGTTGATCCGGCGTGGCGTTGCCACGTTCGGTTTCTCGATCGATCCCATGGCGCGTCAGCGCTTGCCGCGCATCGTGGCCGCCGCGCTCACGATGGGCGGCCTGTTATGGTTATCGGCGCCATTTGTGCTGGCATGGGGCGGAAATGAGTCCTGGCCATTGCACCTCTTCCTGGTGGCCGCGCTGATCGCAGGCGGCATGGCGGTTTATGGCCTGTTTCTCGCGCTATTCGGTGTGCTTCGCTGGGTTGACGCGATCCATGCGCTCCGTCAAAGCGGCGCTTGAAAGCTTGCGCGGGCATGACTTGCGTGGCAATGGACGGCGCGAGGCGCCTTCGATCAACGACGGCGGAAACGATAGATAGCTTTTCGGAAAGCTGATCATGGCAATTGTTGAACGGGTTTTTTCTGGCGTGCAGCCGACCGGTAATCTGCATCTTGGCAATTATCTCGGCGCGATCGTCAATTTCGTGAAATTGCAGGAGACTCATAACTGTCTCTATTGCGTCGTCGATCTGCATGCGATCACGCAAGGCATCGACGTGTGGGGCGGCCCGACCGAGCTGGCGCGCAACACCCGCGAAGTCACCGCCGCGTTCATTGCCGCGGGCATCGATCCGAAGAAACACATTGTCTTCAATCAAAGCCAGGTGACCGGCCATGCCGAACTCGCCTGGATCTTCAATTGCGTCGCCCGCGTCGGCTGGCTCAACCGCATGACCCAGTTCAAGGAGAAGGCTGGCAAGGACCGCGAGAACGCCTCTGTGGGCCTTTACGATTATCCGGTGCTGATGGCTGCGGATATTCTTCTGTATCGCGCCACCCATGTTCCGGTCGGCGAGGACCAGAAGCAGCATCTCGAACTGGCCCGCGACATCGCTCAGAAATTCAACAACGACTTCGGTGATTCCGTTCGCAGCCACGGCTTCAATGATGGACTGTTCTTTCCGCAGCCCGAGCCGTTGATCACGGGTCCGGCAACGCGGGTGATGTCGTTGCGCGACGGCACCAAGAAGATGTCGAAGTCCGACCCGTCGGATTATTCGCGGATCAATCTTACGGACGACGCCGACACCATCGCGCAGAAGGTCCGCAAGGCAAAGACCGATCCGGAGCCGTTGCCATCGGAGGAAAAGGGCCTGGAGAGCCGGCCCGAGGCCGACAATCTGGTCGGAATCTATGCCGCGCTGGCGGGCCGCACCAAAGCCGACGTGCTCAGTGAATTCGGCGGCGGACAGTTCTCCAGTTTCAAGAATTCTCTGGTCGAGCTCTGCGTCGCAAAATTGTCGCCGATCGCATCCGAGATGAAGCGGCTGGTAGCGGATCCCGGCTATGTCGATGCCATCCTGGTCGATGGCGCCGACCGGGCACGAATCATCGCCGACGAAACCATGAAAATTACGCGCGATATCGTCGGCTTCGTTCGGAAGCAGTAGTCCCAAACGAACCTAAAATGACGCGGCGCACGCTTAACGCCGCGTCAGAAACAAATCCGGATATACCCAGACGGCATCCCCTGCCCGCTTGTCGGACATGGCCGCGCCGTGGCAGCATGTGATCTGCTTGTTGCAGCTTCGGAACATGCATGACCACCCAGCGACGCAGCTACGAAACGGGTCACAAGCCAAAATGTCTGGTCATCGTTGACGACACCGCGGAATGGGATCGCGCGGTTCGCTATGCGAGCCGATGGGCGATACGGGCCGACGGCGGTGTGGTGATGCTCCGCATCATCGAGATCGAAGACCAAAATCAGCAGTGGCTCGGGGTTGCCGACATCATGCGCGCCGAGGCCATGGAAGACGCCAACGCCGCGCTCGATCGCGCCTCCGGCCGTGCCAACGGCATTGCTGCGATCACGCCGGAGCGGGTGATCCGTGAAGGCGACCCGACCGAACAGGTGATCGATGTGATCGAAAAGGATGTCGACATCGCGATATTGGTCCTGGCCGCCAATCCCGGCCCCGAAGGCCCGGGACCGCTCATCAGCGCCATGGCCAATGCCGTCGGCACCTTCCCGATTCCCATCGTGATTGTTCCCGGCGGGCTCAGCGACGCCGAAATCGACGCGCTGTCTTAACGCTTAAGTCTTACGAACCCGCTGTTATTGGGCTGGATTTCCGGCCTTGCCCGTGCTTTCCCCATCGCCATCTGTTAAAGAGACCTCACGCGCCGGCCTTGAACCGGCGATGTCGGAGAAAGCCATGTTTATTCAGACCGAAGCCACACCCAATCCCGCCACCCTGAAGTTCATTCCGGGGCGAACCGTGCTCGATAGCGGCACCATGGAGTTTTCGAGCCGCGAAGCCGCCGGCCGTTCGCCGCTCGCCGAAAAACTGTTCGGCGTGCCCGGGGTGACGAGCGTTTTTTACGGCTCCGACTTCGTCACCGTCACCAAGGACGACAGCGACTGGCAGCATCTCAAGCCGGCGATCCTCGGCGCCATCATGGAACACTATATGTCCGGCGCGCCGCTGCTTTCCGATGGCAGCGCAGCAAGCGACGAGGCCGCGGACGAAGCCGATGAGTTCTTCAACGAGGCCGATGCCGAGACGGTCGATATGATCAAGGACCTGATCGAAACCCGGGTGCGGCCGGCGGTCGCCAATGACGGCGGCGACATTACCTTCCGCGGCTTCAAGGACGGCATCGTCTATCTCAACATGAAGGGCTCCTGCGCGGGGTGCCCTTCGTCCACGGCGACCTTGCAGCACGGCATCCAGAACCTTCTGCGGCATTTCGTGCCCGAGGTGGTCGAAGTGCGGCCGATGTGATGGAGAGGCGAGTAGTGAATATCGGATGGCGAACAGTTAGTGATTCTGCCCTTCCATTCGCTATTCACCACTCCCTGTTCGCCTCGTCTCCATGCTGATCCTCGCCATCGACACGGCGCTTGATGCCTGCGCCGCCGCGGTGCTCGACACCGAAGCGGGTCAGTTGATCGCGCAGGAATCACAAGCCATGAAGCGCGGCCATGCCGAGGCGCTGATGCCTTTGATCGGGCGCGTGATTGCTGCATCGGGAACCGCCTTCGCAAGCCTCGGCCGCGTCGCGGTCACCACAGGCCCCGGAAGTTTTACCGGACTTCGGGTGGGACTGTCGGCAGCCCGCGGCATTGCGCTCGCCGCCAACATTCCCGTGGTCGGCGTCACGACGCTTACGGCCTATGCCGCGCCCATCGTCAGCCAGAATGCCGAACATCCCGTGATTTCCGTGATCGATGCCCGGCACGACCAGGTCTATCTTCAGGTCGTCAGCGGCAATGGAAGCGCGCTGGTAAGGCCGCGCGTCGCGCCGATGGAAGAAGCGCTCGAAGCTTGCCGATTCGGCGCGCCGTATGTGGTGGGAAACGCGGCCGGCCTGCTCGGCGAGCGCTGGCCCTCACAGGCGGTTCCACCAGCCGGGGTCGACATGCAACCCGCCCCCGATATTGCCTGGGTGGGATGGCTGGGAGCGGCGGTCAGCCCGAATACGGCGCCGGCTCGTCCCTTTTATCTTCGAGCCCCCGATGCCAAGCCGCCCAAGGAGCGGCTCGCAGGCGACGTGCAGACCACTTCCCCATGATGACATGGCTCTCGGAATTGTGGGGCGGCGATCGGGCTGTGGTCGAACCCGCTAGTCAGCGCGATGTGACGGCGTTCGCCCAAATCCACCACGCATCATTCCATCGCGGCTGGGGCGAGGATGAGTTCGAGCGCATGCTGCACGAACGAAACACGCTGGTCCATCGCCTGAGAATGGGGCGGAAAACCGTCGGCTTTGCGGTGTCACGGGTGGCGGCCGACGAGGCCGAGATTCTGTCGATCGCGGTGACTGAAAGCCACCGCGGCCGTGGCCTCTCCAACAGCCTGTTGTTGACCCATCTGGGCCACCTGGCCGGCCGGGGCATCCGGACGGTATTTCTGGAAGTGGAAGAAAATAACCAGCCGGCGCGGCGGCTCTATCAGCGAGCCGGATTTAGCGTCGTTGGACGCCGCGAGCGCTATTACCGGCAAAGCGGCAGCGAAGCCCTGGATGCGCTCCTGATGCGGCGTGACTTGTCCTGACATTTGCGCGATGGCAGAACGTGTTATGATCGGTGGCCGCCGCGAAAGCGGCAAATGTTGGAATTACACCACCAGACCACCCCGGCGATAACCTGAAATGACCGTGTTCAAATCCAATCCCATGCTCTCCGCTACTGGAATCGAGGCGCGTTGCGCCGCCACCGGCATGCGCATGACCGAGCAGCGCCGGGTCATTGCGCGCGTACTGGCGGAAGCGGAGGATCATCCCGACGTCGAGGAACTGTACCGCCGCTGTGTCGCGGTCGACGACAAGATCTCGATCTCGACGGTCTATCGCACGGTCAAGCTGTTCGAGGATGCCGGCATTATCGAGCGGCACGATTTCCGCGAGGGCCGTGCCCGTTACGAGCAGATGCGCGACAGCCACCACGACCATCTGATCAACCTGCGCGACGGCAAGGTGATCGAATTCACCTCAGAGGAAATCGAGAAGTTGCAGGCCGAGATCGCCCGCAAGCTTGGTTATCGCCTGGTCGATCATCGGCTCGAACTCTACTGCGTCCCGCTGGACGACGACAAATCCTGAGACGGCGGCAGCGACGCCGTTTCAACTCAACATCCCGGTTTTTATGAAATTGCCCCGCAAGGTCCATATCAAATCAT
>DATHPL010000078.1:0-2986 GCA_035483915.1 Bradyrhizobium sp. | reverse complement strand
CATCCTGATGGATTTGCAATATACGCCGGCCCTCTTGACGCCGGCCACGCTGGCTGCGACGAACAAAATGGTGCTCGCCATTGCCGACGTCGCACAGTCG
This sequence comes from Bradyrhizobium sp., assembly GCA_035483915.1. Lineage (GTDB taxonomy): Bacteria > Pseudomonadota > Alphaproteobacteria > Rhizobiales > Xanthobacteraceae > Bradyrhizobium. Next base: position 2,886 of record DATHPL010000078.1, on the reverse strand, counting down.
ATGCAGGTGAACCTGTTTCAGCGCTTCAAGCTCATGAAGGGTTGGTGCGATCTCGCCAGGATTCCCCTGGATCAGATGGTCGACCCAGGTGACGGGAACCGATTGCACCAAAGTGAGTGGGCAACGCAGCAAATTTCAGAAAAGCTGCACGATGTGATCTGCGACGCGGTCAAACGTGAGGCCGCTGAATCTGGAAGGACTTAAGACAATGGCTATGACCGATCGCAGGACCTTTATTCAGGCGGCAGCCGCGCTTCCAATGACGGCCGCAGCTGGAACCGCTTTCGCGCAAGCCCCGAGCACAGCTCCGGCGGCTCAAGCCAAGCCCGCGCCTGCCAAGGATGTGACGCGCGAGTTGGCGCATTACATCGTCACGGCTAATTACGACGATCTTCCCGCCAGTGTTCGTAAAGAAGGCGTGCGGACGCTTTTGAATTGGGTCGGTGTCGCGATCGGTGGCTCGCATCACCAGACGGTCGACATCGCGGTGGCCGCGCTCGCGCCGTTCTCCGGGCCGGCGCAGGCCTCGCTGTTCGGCCGGCGCGAACGGTTCGATATCATGAACGCCGCCTTCCTCAACGGCGTGTCCAGCCACATCTTCGACTATGACGATACGCACCTGAAGACCATCATTCACCCCGCGGGTCCGGTCGCGTCCGCGATTATCGCGCTATCGGAATTGCAGCCGGTGTCGGGCAAGGATTTTCTCAACGCGCTGGTGCTTGGCGTGGAGACCGAGTGCCGGATCGGAAACGCGGTCTATCCCAATCACTACGACGTTGGTTGGCACATCACCGGCACTGCGGGTGTATTTGGCTCAGCCGCTGCGGTCGGCAAACTGTTGAAGCTCAACGAACAGCAGATGGTCTGGGCGTTGGGTCTTGCCGCTTCGCAGCCGGTGGGCCTGCGCGAGTCCTTTGGCTCGATGAACAAGAGCTTCAATCCGGGACGCGCGGCCAGCAACGGCATCTTCGCGGCGATGCTGGCTTCGAAGAATTTCACGTCCTCCGACAGCATGATCGAAGCCAAGCGCGGCTGGGCCAATACGATCAGCACCAAGCAGGATTACAACGAGATCCTTGGCGATCTCGGCAAGCGCTACGAGGCGGCGCTGAACACCTACAAGCCATTTGCCTGCGGGATCGTGATGCATCCGGCGATCGATGCGGCCATTCAGTTGCGCGACGAGAACAAGCTGACCGCCGACCAGGTCGAGCGCGTGGATCTGAAGGTTCATCCGCTGGTGCTCGAGCTCACGGGCAAGAAGAACATTCACGAGGGGCTCGAAGGCAAGTTCAGCATCTATCACGCCGTCGCGGTCGCGCTGGTCGAAGGGGCAGGCGGCGAGAAGCAGTTCAGCGATCGGGCCGTCAACGACCCGACCATCGCCGCGCTGCGCGGAAAGGTGAACCCGGTGGTCACACCGGGCATCGACGCCGCGCAGGTCGACATGACGATCGTGCTGAAGGACGGCCGTCAGCTGCACCGTTACATCGAGCACGCCATCGGCAGCGTCGAGAAACCGATGACTGATCAGCAGCTCGAAACCAAATTCTCCGATCTCGCCGAAGGCATCATTCCTCAACCGATGATCCGGCGGGTGATGGATGCGTGCTGGAATGTCGAGAGCCTACCGAGCGCGGCCGAGATCGCGAAGATGTCCGCTTCCGCCTAGCCAAGGGGGGCTTACCGGCCCGTCAGTGCGCGATGTCCTGCCGCCCGGTGACGGCCATCAGTGTGCCCGTCATCGTCGCGATGAGCTTCTCTTTCGATCCCTCCAACGCCAACGCGCGGGCTTCGCAGATGGTCAGCGTTCGGCCGGGCTTGATGACCTGGGCGCGGAACACAAACCGGTCGCCTTTCGCGGGCGCTAGCAGGTTGGTCTTGAACTCGACGGTTAGCACGGCGGCATCGGGCGGCATTAGCGTGAAAGCCGCATAGCCGCAGGCGCTGTCCAGCGCCGTGGTGATGATGCCCGCATGCATAAATCCGTGTTGTTGCGTGTAGGCCGGATCGGGAAGCATGGTCAGATGGACCTCACCCGGTTCGAGATGGACCATCTCAATGCCGAGCGTCGCCATGACCTGCTGCCGCGCAAAGCTTGCGCGTACCCGCTCGCGGAAATTGGGATCTGGTGGCTGGAACACGTCGCAAAGTCTCCCGGCGAACGATGACGTTCGTCAGGAGACGTTAAGTTCATCGGCGAATGATGGCAATTCGCACTGTTGGACCGGGCGGTCAGCTTCCAGACAGCTTGGCCTTGAAGAACGTCACGACGCGGGCGTTGAAGTCGGCATGGAAGGCCGCGCGATCGAACCCTTCCGGATCGTGACAGATGAACGGCACGGCTTGGGCCAACGCAGGCGAGCAGGGCGCGAGGAATGCGAAGTGCCCGGCATTCGGCACGACATGATATTCGGGCTTGGTCGGCAGATTGTCGTAGACATTCTGGGCGTGGCGCGGGTGCGGCAGGATTTCATCATGATCCCCGCGCCAGAGCTGGATCGGGACCGTGATCGGCGCGAGCGTTTTTGCCGTGAAGGCATAGCCGACCGCGGGCGCCGCAATGACCGCGGCCTTGATGCGGGCATCGTGGACGAAGCTAACCGGATCACGAGCCGGATCATGTGATGGATCCTGCGCAAGCTCCTTGCCCTTCTTGCAAGCCCACTCCTCAGGATGGTTCACACAGTAGGATTCGACGAGCGAGGCGTCGAGGGTGCCGCCGATCAGGACGAGTGCACCGAGGCCGCCGGCCGAGAATCCGTAAGTCCCGATGCGCGCGGGATCGATGACGTCGTGTCCGGGCCAGGCGGTCAGCATGTAGTCGATCGCCGCTTTGACCTGACGCGGCCGGTCGAGACGGGTAAAGCGGCTCTGACCGAG
>DATHPL010000077.1:0-8346 GCA_035483915.1 Bradyrhizobium sp. | reverse complement strand
GCCCGCTCACCGGCATGACCGAACGGCGGATGGCCGAGGTCATGGGCGAGCGCCAGCGTCTCGGTCAAATCCTCATCGAGGCCCAGCTGGCGGGCCAGCGCACGGGCGATCTGGGCGACTTCCAGCGTGTGGGTCAGGCGGGTGCGGTAGTGATCGCCTTCGTGGAACACGAAAACCTGGGTTTTGTGCTTCAGGCGCCGAAAGGCCGTGGAATGAATCACCCGGTCACAGTCGCGCCGGAACGGGCTGCGGGTCCGGCTCGGCGGCTCCATAAACCGTCGTCCTCGGCTGCGATCGGGATCGCAGCCATAGACCGAGCGAGGGGCAGCCATTCCAACGGACACGGGATATCCTGTTTCCAGACGGGCAAACCGGTTTGATTCCCCTGCCCGCAGCACTTAGCTATGATACGCCGGTTACCAGATAAATACGCCGTGCACCTACGATCGGAGTTTTGACGATGACCACAGGCGTCACCATCAGCGAGCGGGCCGCCCGCCGTATCGGCGAAATCCTCAAAAGCGAGGGCGACGGCGCCATGCTGCGGATCAGCGTCGAGGGCGGCGGCTGCTCCGGCTTTCAATACAAGTTCGACGTCGAACGTTTGCGCGCCGAGGATGATCTGGTGATCGCCCGTGACAGCGCGGTCGTTCTCGTCGATCCCGCCTCGGTGCCGTTCCTGGCGGGCTCGGAGGTCGATTTCGTCGACGATCTGATCGGCGCCTCGTTCCGCGTCAACAATCCCAACGCGACCGCCTCCTGCGGCTGCGGCACCAGCTTTTCGATCTGAAAGAAATCCGACCTGAAAGAAATCTTGGGGCCCGATGCGCATCGCCACCTGGAACGTCAATTCGGTTCGGCAGCGAATCGAGAATCTGATGAGTTGGTTGAAGGAGTGCTCGCCAGACATCGTCTGCCTTCAGGAAATCAAATGCACCGACGATGCGTTTCCGCGGCTTGAGATCGAAAGCCTTGGCTACAACGTCGTGACCCACGGCCAGAAGACCTTCAACGGCGTTGCCTTGTTATCCAAATATCCGTTCGAGGAGACCGCCTCGGGCCTTGCCGGTGACGACGAAGACGCCCATGCGCGATTTCTCGAGGGCGTCGTGACACTCAAACAGGGCGTTGTTCGGATCGCCTGCCTTTATCTGCCCAACGGCAACCCGCCCAACACCGACAAATACCCCTACAAACTCAAATGGATGTCGCGGCTTCTTGAGTACTCAAGGCAGCGGCTTAAAGCAGAAGAGCCGCTGGTGTTAGCCGGCGACTTCAACGTCATCCCGAGGGCCGAAGACGTCCACAATCCGGACGCCTGGGTTGGTGACGCACTGTTTCGTCCCGATACCCGCGAAAGCTTTCAATCGCTGTTGGGGCTTGGGCTGACGGATGCGCTGCGCGCCGTCAATGACGCGCCCGGCCAGTATACATTCTGGGATTATCAGGCCGGCGCCTGGCAGAAAAACCAGGGACTACGGATCGATCATCTCTTGCTGTCGCCGCAGGCCAGTGACCGCCTCGTGGACGTCGGCATCGACAGCTATGTCCGCGCCTGGGAAAAGCCGTCCGATCACGTGCCGGTCTGGATCGACCTTGATCTGGAAACGGCGTAAGCCGCCGATTACCTGCCAGCCGGGCGGATGGACGGATCAGTCCCCTGCACCCAGTGCTCCAGCATTTGCGCCGCCATGGCGCGGTCTTCCTGCGACGCCTTGGCCATCGCCTTGCTGTAACTATCCTTGATCCAGCTCTCTTCCGGTGCGGCATTTTCGCTCGCAAGCGTCAGCCACATCAGGCCGCGCGCGGCCTGCCGCGGTAGTTGATCGCCATTGAACAACATCTGTCCGAGCATCGCCTGGGCCTGATGCTGGCCCTTCTGGGCGGCCAGCCCAAGCCAGCGGGCGCCATAGCGGAAATCGTCGCGGGAAGAACCTGCGCTCCTCAGGTAGAGCCGGGCAAGATCGTATTGTGCGTCGGCATTGCCGAAATAGGAGGCGGCGTAAGAGAACATCTCCCGTGCACGCTCGGGGTCCGGCTTGATCTTCGAATTCGGGATGCCGTTCAGATAATAGCGCCCGACCGCCACGAAAGCGTTGGCAACGATCGCTGCCTGCGGGGCCGACGGGCTGTCCTCCGCGTGCGCATTGGCAATGCGGCTGAAATACTCGAACGCCCGCAGATCGTCCTGCGCCACGCCGTCGCCATCGGCATACATCCGCCCCAGCCTCCACTGGGCAATCGGATGTCCGCCCTCCGCGGCATATTGCAACGACGTTAGCGACGTATCGGGAGCAGCCGGAACCGTCTTCTTCAGGCTCGACGCGGCGCCAGGCTGGGCCGAGATCACCGGAATGGTTGAATCCTGATTCACCGGCGCGCCGTCGAAGCCGAATCCGGGAGTAGCCACCGGCGTGGCCCCCAAAATCACAGCAAAAACGATGCGCTCAAATGTCCGCATAACACAACTTCTCATGCGCGCTGCCGGGGTGGGTGACAGCGCCTGTCACAGCCGGCCCGACCTGCTGGGCGTACTTCCACAACGCTCCCGACGTATGGTTAGTCGCGCGAGGGCTCCATTCGGTTTTGCGTTGGGCGAGCTCCGCCTCGGTCAACTTTACGTTAAGAGTCCCGACCACGGCGTCGATCTCGATGATGTCACCGTCCCGCAACAGTGCGATCGGACCGCCGACCGCGGCTTCCGGCCCGACATGGCCGATGCAGAAGCCCCGGGTGGCGCCCGAAAAGCGGCCGTCGGTGATCAGGGCGATCTTGCCGCCCATCCCCTGCCCCGTCAGCGCTGCCGTCGTCGAAAGCATTTCACGCATCCCGGGACCGCCGCGCGGCCCCTCGTAACGGATGACGATGACCTCGCCTTCCTTGTAGGTCTTCTTCTGGACCGCCTCGAAGGCGTCCTCCTCGCGATCGAAGCAGCGGGCGGGACCTGAGAATTTCAGGTTGGTCATGCCCGCGACCTTTACGATCGCACCTTCCGGCGCCAGGTTCCCCTTCAGGCCAACCACACCGCCTGTGACGGTGATCGGCTTGTCGGCGGACCGCACCACGTCCTGGTGCGGGTTCCATTTCACGGCCTTGAGGTTCTCCGCCATGGTCCTGCCTGTGACCGTCAGGCAGTCACCGTGCATGTAACCATTGTCGAGGAGCGTTTTCATCAGAAGCGGTATGCCACCTGCTTCGAACATATCTTTGGCGACATAACGGCCGCCCGGTTTCAGATCCGCGACATAAGGCGTCTTTTTGAAGATTTCGGCGACGTCAAACAGGTCGAATTTGATGCCACATTCGTTGGCGATCGCCGGCAGGTGCAGCGCGGCATTGGTCGAGCCGCCGGATGCGGCGACGACAGCAGCGGCGTTTTCGAGCGACTTCCGCGTGACGATGTCGCGCGGCCGGATGTTCTGCGCAATCAGCTCCATGACCTTTTCGCCCGCGGTCATGCAGAAGGAATCGCGAATTTCGTAAGGCGCCGGTGCGCCGGCCGAATACGGCAACGCCAGTCCGATCGCCTCGGACACGGTGGCCATGGTGTTGGCGGTGAACTGGGCGCCGCACGCGCCCGCCGAGGGGCAAGCGACCCGCTCGATTTCATCGAGATCTTCATCCGACATCGCACCCACCGAGTGCTTGCCGACCGCCTCGAACATGTCCTGCACTGTGACCTGCTGGCCACGAAAATTGCCGGGCAGGATCGAGCCGCCATAGATGAAGATCGACGGCACGTTGAGCCGGACCATCGCCATCATCATGCCCGGCAGCGATTTGTCGCAGCCGGCGAGACCGACCAGCGCATCGTAGGCGTGGCCCCGCACGGTCAGCTCGACGGAATCGGCGATCACCTCGCGCGAGGGCAAGGACGAGCGCATGCCGTCGTGACCCATCGCAATACCGTCGGTGACGGTGATGGTGCAGAACTCGCGCGGCGTGCCGCCGGCGGAAGCGACGCCCTTTTTCACGGCCTGCGCCTGACGCATCAGCGAGATATTGCAGGGCGCAGCTTCGTTCCAGCAGGAGGCCACGCCGACGAACGGCTGATGGATCTGCTCGGTCGTCAATCCCATGGCGTAAAGGTAGGAGCGATGAGGCGCCCGCTCCGGGCCCTCCGTGACGTGACGGCTCGGCAGTCTCTTCTTGATGTTGGTCTTGGCGTCCATTCGCTAACCTGTTTCCCCGGCCATCTCGCTTCGGGTCGGCCGGTGGACTACTGCCACCGCCGCCGCGAGTACCGAGGCCTCTAAATCTTGTGCATTATGATCTCATGGAGGGGTGTGGCTAAAAAGCGGCGTAGGCACGAAGGACCCGGGATGAGGGTTAAATCTTCCAGAAGTGTTGCAATGACGACACGATCGTTGCGGTAAAGCCACCCTCGCGCCGGTAAAATTGAAAAAACCGGCCTCCCTGAGAAGGCCGGTCTTCGCACTGCAACAACTGCCTGATGGCTAGGTCAGTGACCGGCAGGCGCCGACCAGCCGGCGCTGTAGCGGTACGATTCCTCGTAGGCCGGCGCAACGAAAGCGTTGCTGTCGCGGAATTCGGTAGCGCGATGGTGAGCCCTGTGGTGCTGCGTGGCCGCAGCCGCGAATTGCACCGTCGACAAAGCAACCAACGCCGCCCCAGCAATCATCAAAATTGTATTCTTCATTGTAGTCTCCCGTAGTCAGTCAAAGCACGGAGCCCGGCGCCCCGCACGTGACTGCTACGTCGAGATAGTTGCTGACGTCGCTACCGGTAGCTCGTTCGGAATCACGAAGCAGCGAGCAAATTTATTGGTCAAAAATTTTTTCGACTAGAAATTCATCACCACGTGATTCGTCTGATTCTAATCAAAGTCTCTCTTGAGTTGATTTCTCTTGTCGCCGGCACGCTACGAAGAACGTCCGGCTTCCTCACCAGCCGCTGGCGAAATATTCATCTCGTTGAAGGATGTTGCAGGTGAATCCGCGATCGCCATGATCGCGATGCCTGATCGTCCTCCTCGGGCGGTGCGCTATCGAACAAACGCACCACGCGCGATTGGAAGACCTCAGATATTCAGCACGCGGCCATACGCATCCAGCACCGCTTCCTTCATCATCTCCGACAGCGTCGGATGCGGGAAGACGGTGTGCATCAGCTCTTCTTCCGTGGTCTCGAGATTCATCGCGACCACATAACCCTGGATCAATTCGGTGACTTCCGCACCGATCATGTGGGCGCCGAGCAGTTGCCCTGTTTTCTTGTCGAAGATCACCTTGACGAGGCCCTGATCTTCGCCGAGCGCAATTGCCTTGCCGTTGCCGACGAACGGAAAACGGCCGACGCGAATCTCTCGCCCACCCTCTTTCGCCTTTGCCTCGGTGAGGCCGACCGAGGCCACTTGCGGATTACAATAGGTGCAGCCGGGGATCAGATTCTTGTCCATGGCATGCGGATGCAGGCCCTTGATCGCCTCGACGCAAATCACGCCCTCATGTTCGGCCTTGTGCGCCAGCATCGGCGGCCCCGCGACGTCGCCGATAGCGTAGATGCCGGGTACGTTGGTCTTGCCGTAGCCATCGATCACGACGCAGCCGCGATCCGTTTTGACGCCGAGTTTTTCCAGTCCGAGATTCTCGATATTGCCGACAACACCGACGGCCGAGATCACCCGGTCGAATTCGATCGCCTGCGGGGCCTTGCCGTCATCGATGGTGGCAACCACGCTGTCGCTCTTCTTCTCGAGCTTGGTCACCTTGGTGTTGCTGAGGATCTTGATGCCTTGCTTCTCAAAGCGCTTGCGCGCCAGGCCGGCGATTTCCGCATCCTCAACGGGGAGGATTTGCGGCAAGACTTCCACCACCGTCACGTCCGAGCCCATGGTGTGGAAGAAGGATGCGAATTCGATACCGATCGCGCCGGAGCCGACGACCAGCAACGACTTCGGCATTTTCTCCGGCACCATGGCTTCGAAATAGGTCCAGACCAACTTCTTGTCCGGCTCCAACCCCGGCAGCACACGCGGCCGCGCGCCGGTTGCGATGATGATGTGCTTGGCCTGATAAGCGCCCTCGCCTAGCGCGCCCTTCGGCCCTTCGACGGCCGACTTCTTGACGGTGATCTTGCCGGGCGCGTCGATCGACGCCTCGCCCCAGATGACCGTCACCTTGTTCTTCTTCATCAGGAAGCCGACGCCATCGTTCAGGCGTTTGGAAACCCCGCGCGAGCGCTGCACGACCGCCTTGGGATCATAGGAGACCTTCTCGGCGGACAGGCCGTAATCCTTGGCGTGCTGCATGTAGTGATAGATTTCAGCCGACCGCAGCAGCGCTTTCGTCGGGATGCAGCCCCAGTTCAGGCAAATGCCGCCGAGGTAGGATTTCTCGATGATCGCGGTCTTAAAGCCGAGTTGGGCTGCTCTGATCGCCGTGACATATCCGCCGGGACCCGAGCCGATGATGATGACGTCAAAGGATGTGTCGGCCATGGAAGCTCCCGTTAGATCGTGCAGTCGTGGCGCCGCAAACGCGGCTTTTCAATGCAATCGCGATATTCATGTGGCGACGAGCTCGGCATGCGCGGCCCGTCGAGGCAGATACATATGCAGGATCAGCCATTGTACCAAGGCAACCAGCCAAAGCGGCACGAACATCTGTACCGCGCCGACGATCTCCCGCAGCCATTGGATGTGATGAGTGCCGTTGTCGATGAGGCCGAGAACAGGGATCAGCAGCGGAACCAGACACAAGATTTGAAGCCCGCGCTTGAGGTGACGTTCGCGATCGCCGCGCCACGCCGCAAAGCCATAGACGGTGACGGCAACGATCACATAGACCACGATCAGAACCGCCCGGAAGGCCTCGCCGAGCCCGCGTCCGGCAGCATCATCCCAGTCTGGCAGCAACGAGGATGCGGCAAAGGCAAGCACACCGACAACGATCGAGGCGACAAATGCCAGGACGAAAACTCCCGCTGTTCGCATGATCGCCCCTGTTGTCGACGAGCCGCTGAACCTCAAACCATCATCATCACGGGATTTTCGATCAGTTGCTTGAACGCGCCGATCAGTTCGGCGCCAAGCGCGCCGTCGATGGCGCGGTGATCGCACGACAGGGTCACGCTCATCATCTGCGCGATCTCGATCTTGCCGCCGCGCACGACGGGGCGCTCCTCGCTGGTGCCGACCGCCAGGATCGTGGCGTGCGGCGGGTTGATGACGGCTGTGAAGTGACTGATGCCGTACATGCCGAGATTGGATACGGCCGTGGTGCCGCCCTGATATTCATCCGGCTTCAGCTTGCGGGCACGAGCCCGCGCCGCGAAATCCTTCATCTCATTGGAGATCGTCGACAACGTCTTGGTTTCCGCCTGGCGGATGATCGGCGTGATCAAGCCGCCCGGCATCGCCACGGCAACGCCGATGTCGGAATGCTTGTGCTTGAGCATGCCGCCTTCGGTCCAGCTCACATTGCAATTCGGAATCTTTTGCAGCGCGACCGCCATCGCCTTGATGACGAAATCGTTGACCGAGAGCTTGTAGAGCGGCTTCTTTTCCTTGTCTTTGGGCGCGGACGCGTTGATCTCCTCGCGCGCGGCGAGCAGCTTGCCGATTTCGCAGTCGATCGTGAGATAAAAGGTCGGAATGGTCTGGACGGCCGCCGTGAGCCGCTGGGCAATCGTGCGGCGCATGCCGTCATGCGGGACGATTTCGTAGCTGCCGGGCTCGTACAGCGCGAGGATCTGCTTGTCCGACATCGACGGCGCAATCGCGGGTGGCGCGCCAGGCGCGGCAGCGGGAGCCTTCAGGCCCTTGCCGGACTTGGCTTCCGCCACGTCCCGCGCGACGACGCGACCGCGCGGCCCGGTGCCCGTGATACGGGCGAGGTCGATGCCGGCTTCCTTGGCCAGACGTCTCGCCAGCGGCGATGAAAACGTACGCGCATGGCCATTCGCCTGCGAAGCCTGGGCGGCCTGCGGTGCGGGCGACGCCGCCTGAGGCGCAGGCGCCGCAGCCGGTTGGGGGGCTGGCGCAGCCGCGGGCGCGGCGGCAGAAGCTGGCGCTGCTGGTTTCGGCGCCGGCGCGGCTTCAGCAGCAGGCTTTGCAGCTCCGGCCGAGGCACCGGCGGATTTCACATCCTCGCCGTCGCCTGCGAGCACCGCAATGATATCGTTGACGGGGACATCCTGCGTGCCTTCGGGAACGAGGATTTTTGCGATCGTACCCTCATCGACCGCCTCGACCTCCATGGTCGCCTTGTCGGTCTCGATTTCCGCGATGACGTCGCCGGACTTGACCTTGTCGCCCTCTTTTTTGAGCCACTTGGCGAGGTTGCCCTTCTCCATCGTCGGCGACAATGCGGGCATCAGAATATT
>DATHPL010000076.1:0-3706 GCA_035483915.1 Bradyrhizobium sp. | reverse complement strand
ATGATGGAGGCGGATTCGCCCGGCTCGAAATCGGTCATTGCGTAACGATACAGCGCTCAAAACCTTCGCGGATCAACGTTTCCGGCAATTCGCGGCCGATGAAGACGAGCCGGCTCTGGCGCGGCTCGCCGTCCTTCCACGGACGCTGGTGGTCGCCCTCCAGCATCATATGCACGCCCTGAAAGACGTAACGCTCGTCATCGTCGCTGAAGGAGAGGATTCCCTTCGAGCGCAGGATCTTCTGACCCTCACTCGCCACCAGGCCCTGCAGCCACGGCATGAACCGGGCCGGATCGAGCGGCTTGTCGCTGCTCAAGGACAACGACTGCATATCCTCGTCGTGGTAATGCTTCAGGCCGTGACCATGGTCATGGTGGTCATGATCATGATGATGGTCATGATCGTGGTGATGATGATCGTCCCCGGCTTCGAGGAACTCCGGCTCGATCTCCAGGATACGATCGAGGTCGAACGCGCCGCGTTCGAGCACGTCCGACAGCGCGACCTTGCAGCGCTCGGTGCGATGAAGTTTGGCGTACGGGTTGATGCCCCTGATCCGTGCCTCGACCTCGGCGAGTTCGGCCTTTGAGACGAGATCGGTCTTGTTGAGCACGATGACGTCGGCAAAGGCGATCTGGTTCTTGGCTTCCGGCGCGTCCTTCAGGCGGTCGCTCAACCATTTCGCGTCGGCCACCGTCACCACCGCGTCGAGGCGCGCGTTCTTTTGTACGTCTTCATCGACGAAGAAGGTCTGCGCGACCGGCGCGGGATCGGCGAGACCCGTGGTCTCGACAATGATGGCGTCGAATTTTCCCTTGCGCTTCATCAACCCGTCGAGGATGCGCACGAGGTCGCCACGGACCGTGCAGCAGATGCAGCCGTTATTCATCTCGAAGACTTCTTCGTCGGCGCCGATGATCAGGTCGTTGTCGATGCCGATTTCGCCGAATTCATTGACGATCACCGCGTATTTCTTGCCGTGGTTTTCCGACAGGATGCGGTTGAGCAGCGTGGTTTTGCCGGCGCCGAGATAGCCCGTCAGCACGGTCACTGGAATTTTCGAGGACGTCAGTTCGGGCATGATTACTCCGGGAAGGCGGTCGTTGGGGCGTTAGCCGGAAGGGCCATTTTGCCCTAGTTGGCCAGCGCGCTCGTCAGCGTTGTTATATTGTGCCTCACCATGTCAATGTAAGTGGGGGCATCGCCCTTTTCACCGGTCAGGGCGTCGGAATAGAGCGTCCCGCCGATGCGGGCGCCGGTCTCCGCCGATATTCGCTGCATCAGGCGGGGGTCGCCGATCCGCTCCAGAAACACCGCCGGTATGCGCTCGGCTTTGACCTGGGCGATGATTTTTGCAATGTCCCGCGCGCTGGGCTCGGCTTCGGTGGAGACGCCAACCGGCGCGATGAACTGGATGCCATAGCGGACGGCGAAATAGCCGAAGGCATCATGGGTCGATATCACCCTGCGGTGGCCCTCCGGAATCCGGCTGAGCGCCTGCCGCACCTCGCCGTCAAGCGCATCGAGTTTGGCGAGATAGGCCTGCGCATTTTGCCGGAAAAAATCCGCGTCCGGCGGATCGGCGGCGATGAGCGCGTCGCGGATATTGGCGACGTACTTCCCGGCATTCGCCACCGATTGCCAGGCATGGGGATCGGCATCGGAGCCGGCTTTGAGCGGCGTGATGCCTGATGTCACGGTTACGATCGAGGCCCTGTTGCCTGCGGCTTGAAGCAGCCGCGGCAACCAGCCCTCAAGCCCAAAGCCGTTGATGACAAGCAATTTGGCGTCGGCAATCTTGCGCACGTCCGCAGGCGTCGGCGTGTAGACATGCACGTCACCGTCAGGACCGACCAGCGTCGTGACGGCGACGCGATCGCCACCGACATTTTTGACGAAATCGCCGAGGATCGAAAAACTGGCGACGACATTGAGACGCGTTTGCGCTTGCGCGGGGCTCACGCCGAGCGATACCGCCAATGCCACTAGAAGACCGCGCCAGACTTGCATCGCATGCCTCACGCTTCGAGATGAGGTGCGGGAAACAACTGCCTGACCACGCCACGAACATTGCCGAACAGGATCGAGACGACATAGAGCCCGGCCGACACTAGGATGATCGCGGGTCCAGAGGGAATGCGGGTCTGGAACGACAGCACCAATCCCGCATAACCGGAAATGATCGCGCTCGCGACCGCGATCGAGATCATGCCGGTCAGTTCGCGCGACCAGAACCGCGCGGTGCCGGCCGGCAGGATCATCAGGCCGACGGCCAACAGCGTGCCGAGCGCCTGAAAGCCATTGACGAGGTTGACGACCACGAGCGCTAGAAACGTCAGATGAGCCAGCGCGCCGGCACGGCTGACAGTGCGCAGGAACAACGGGTCGACGCTTTCGATCACCAGCGGACGGTAGATCACCGCCAGCACGACCAGCGTAAGGGTGGCGTTGAAGGCGACCACAAGCAGCGTCTGGTCATCCATTGCAAGAATGTTGCCGAACAACACATGCAACAGATCGATATTCGTGCCCTTCACCGAGACAATGGTCACGCCGAGCGCCAGTGACGCCAGATAGAAGGTCGCGAGTGAAGCGTCTTCCTTCAGGTCGGTGGTGCGCGCCACCAGGCCCGCCAGAAGCGCCACCGCAAACCCCGCGATCAGGCCGCCGGCCGTCATCGCAAACAGGTTGAGGCCCGAGAGGAGGAAGCCGACGGCTGCCCCCGGCAGGATGGCATGCGCCATCGCGTCACCCACCAGGCTCATCCGCCGCAGCATCAGGAACACCCCGATCGGCGCTGCGCCCAGGGACAGCGCGACCACAGCCGCGAGCGCCCGGCGCATGAATTCGAATTCAATGAAAGGCGCGATCAGCGCGTCGTAGATCATGGCTCAAGCGGCCTTTGAAGCGTCTGTATCGACGACGCAGGCGGCGGCGCTATCGTCAAAGGCCTCGCACATCCGCCGCGCTTCGGCGAGGTTCTCCGATGTCAGCACTTCGGCCGTCGCGCCCCAGGCCACCTTGCCGCGCGCCAGCAGCAACGTCTCGGGGAAATGCGCGCGCACGAGATCCATATCATGCAGCGCCGCCAGCACGGTGCGCTTCTCGGCATGCCACCGTTCGACCAGCGCCATCAGGTCCGCCGAAGTTTTCGTATCGATGGCGTTGAAGGGCTCGTCGAGCACGATCAGCCGTGCGTCCTGCAACAAGACCCGCGCAAACAGCATGCGCTGCATCTGGCCCCCCGACAGCGTGCCGATGCCGCGATTTTCGAAGCCGCTCAAGCCCACCGCGGCGAGCGCCTGCGCGACGCTCGCGCGAGCCTCCTTGCCGACACCGCCAAAAAATCCGGTCTGACGCCACAGCCCCGTGCCGACGAAGTCGAACACCGAAATCGGAAAGCTGCGGTCGATGTCGGCACTTTGCGGCAGATAGGCGATATTCCTGGCGGCGACGCCGCCGGTCAGGATGCTGCCGGCCAGCGGCTTGAGGATGCCAACTACGCCCCGAAACAGCGTCGACTTGCCGGCGCCGTTGGGACCGACGACGGCGAGCAGCGCGCCGGTTGCGACCTCGCCGCTCAAGTGGTGAACGGCCGGGTGGCGATCATAGCCCAGCGTGACGTCCCGAAATTGCAGTTGCGCCGACATCGTCACTTCATCGCCAGCCAGACGAACGCCCAGAGCGCGGCGCTGACCGCAACCGC
>DATHPL010000075.1:0-6175 GCA_035483915.1 Bradyrhizobium sp. | reverse complement strand
GCAAGCCGGCATTTTGTCCTGGAGCGGGTTGAGTTGCCTGAAGGCTCAAGCTGGGCGCTGTTGGCCGAGGCCGAGACCTGGATTCTCGTTCTCGGTGGCCACGCGGCGATCGGATTGTCCGCCGCCTCCATCGGACAGGCGATCTTCGTCCGCGGCGGTCGCACCAGCATTGAGGTTGGCGCGGACGGGTTGATGGCGCTGATCGCGTATCCGGCAAGCCACCCGATCGATTCGCTGTTGCAGATGCTCGGTGAGCATCCCGCCGGCCCGGTAGAGTCTCCGGCCCTTTCCTCATTCGCAGGCCCCGCCAGGACGCAAGGCCCCGCCAGGACTCAAGCATGACGCCGCCGCATCTGCGCATCGCCGTGATCGGCAATTCGTTGCCTCGCCGCTGCGGCATCGCCACCTTCACGACCGATCTGGTACGCGCGATCGCGAATTCACGACCAGCCGTCGAGACCTGCATCGTCGCGATGAACGACCACGGCCAGACCTACGACTACCCCGCTTCGGTCGCCTTTCAGATCAAGGATGACACCATCGACGACTATGTGCGCGCCGCGGCATTCCTGAACGCCGGCCGTTTTGACCTCGTCTGCCTGCAGCACGAGTTCGGAATATTCGGCGGCGAAGCCGGCTGCCACATTCTCGAGCTGCTTTCACGGTTGAGCATGCCGGTTGTCACGACGCTGCACACGGTACTGGCTAAACCGAGCGCGGCCCAACGCGCGGTGATGGAGCGCCTGGTCGAGGCGTCTTCGAAGATCGTCGTGATGGCCAGCAAGGGACGGGAGATGTTGCGCAGCGTCTATGACGTTGCCGATGACAAGATCGAGGTCATCCCGCACGGAATCCCCGAGTTTCCGTTTGTGGAACCCGACGCGGCAAAAGCTAAACTCGGATTCGGCGGGCGTGCCGTGATTCTGACATTCGGCCTGCTCTCCCCCAGCAAAGGCATCGAAGTCATGATCGACGCGATGCCCGCGATCCTGCAGCATCGGCCCGACGCGGTGTACGTCGTGCTCGGCGCGACGCATCCCAATCTGGTACGCGACCAAGGCGAGGCCTATCGCGAGAGCCTGGTGGCGCGTGTACACGCACTTGGAATCGAGAACCACGTCGTCTTCCTCGACCAGTTCGTGGATCAGGCGACATTGCTCGAATTTATTTCGATGTGCGACGTCTACGTCACGCCCTATCTCAATGAGGCGCAAATGACGTCGGGCACGCTGGCCTACAGCTTTGGGCTGGGCAAGCCGGTGGTTTCGACACCCTACTGGCACGCGCTGGAGCTGCTGGATGACGGTCGTGGCGTCATCGTGCCGTTCGGCAATGCGGCCGCGATCGGCAAGGAAATTGCGCTGTTGCTCACCGATGCGCCTCGCCGGCAGGCAATGCGCGAGCGAGCCTACGCCATCAGCCGGTCGATGACGTGGGAGCGCACGGCCGAACGTTACATCGCCACATTCGAAAACGCACGCCATGGCGACTGGCTCAAGGTGATCGCGCGGACCGGACCGGTTCCGATTGCCCACAGCCCGGCGGCGTCGGACATGCAATTGGGCCACTTTCTTTCCATGTGCGACGACACCGGGTTGTTCCAGCACGCGGTGCATTCGGTGCCGGATCGTGCGCACGGCTATTGTGTGGACGACAATGCGCGCGCCTTGCTGCTGGCCTGTGCTCTTAACAACCCAGGCGAAAAACGGCTGCCCGAGGTTTTGACGGCCCGGTTTGCCGCGTTTGTTCAGCATGCGTGGAACCCCGACACAAAACGATTTCGCAATTTCATGGGTTTCAATCGAACCTGGCTTGAAGATCGCGGTTCCGAAGACAGCCATGGCCGAACCGTGTGGGCGCTCGGCGAGTGTGCCCGCAAGGATGCGAACCCATCGCGGCGGCGGTGGGCCGCCGCTCTGTTTGCCGAGGCGCTGCCAACCGTGACGGCATTTCATTCGCCTCGGGCATTGGCCTTCACGCTCTTGGGGTTGGACGGTTATTGCTCTGTCGTGCCTGATTTGCGCGCCCGGGAAATCAGGCGTTTTCTCGCCGACAGATTGATGTCCGGCCTCGCATCGGTCGAGACACCGGACTGGTCGTGGTTCGAGGAAGGCCTGGCTTATGACAACGCACGGCTGCCGCAGGCCCTGATGCAGACGGGCATCGCCACACAAACGCCCGACTACGTCGATGCTGGATTGAGGTCGCTGCGCTGGCTGATGACACAACAGACAACCCCGACAGGTCAGTTCCGCCCCGTAGGCACCTCGGGTTTCGGCGAACTGCGCCAGCCGCCGCGTGCGTTCGATCAACAGCCGGTGGAAGCAACAGCGACGATCGCCGCCTGCCTGACCGCGTGGCGGGCTGACGGCGACGTCGAATGGAAAGCGGTTGCAGCCAACGTTTTCGCCTGGTTTCTCGGCCGCAACGATTTGTCGGTCGCGCTGGTCGATCCGGAGACCGGCAGTTGCCGTGATGGATTGCATCCCGACCGCGCCAACGAAAACCGCGGCGGCGAGTCGGTGGTCTCATATCTGCTCGGTCTTGCCGATATTCGTCAGCTTGCGCGCGTTAATGTCAGCGTGACACCCGTCACGGCGCTTCGTTCAATCAGCGCCTGATTTCATCTCACTCCAGCGAACCGAGGGTATCTTGTCGCAAGCCTCTTTCCTGCATCGGCAGGCACTCTACCTTCGTCCCGACCCCGCGCGTGTGATCGTGCGGCCTTTCAAACCGGCGACCGAACCTCGCGATCTCAACCCGACCGACAAGACGCGCGCCAACCATATCGTCAAACGCATTCTCGCGCTCGACCCGACGGCCGCGGCCAGTCTGCTGGCGGACGTGCTGGAAAATTTTCAAGGCAGGCATCGCAACCTGCTCGAGACCTTTGAGCTTCGTGCCGACGAAATGGAAGCCGCACTCGCGACGCACGTCACCTTTTCCGCAATCCAACGCCAGCTTCTCGGCGCTTATTTCCTGAACGAATATTCGTTCGAAGCATCCGCACTGTTCAATCCAAGCATCGTACCGCACCCCGACCAGTCAGAGGCACCGGAAGGCGGCTTGCGCTTTATTCTCAGCCTTCGGGCCGTTGGCGAGGGGCACGTGTCTTCGCTGACATTTCGCACCGGCACCATCGCAGCCGACGGCAGCCTGACAGTCGATCCAACCGCCCGGCTCGCCTCAAGTCCGAAGGTCGGATACCGGGTATCCGGGCCACTTGGCGACGACATTGAGGTGACCTTCAAAGAGAGCCCGGACATCAGCGAGCGCGTCATATTCCCGGTCACCGAATCCCAGTCGCAGGGCATCGAAGACGCGCGCTTCGTCGAATTCATCGACGGCGGCCGGAAGACCTATTATGCGACCTATACCGCCTATACAGGCCGGTCGATCCGATCGGAGTTGCTTGAGACCAGCGACTTCCAATCATTTCGAATGACGCCGCTGCAGGGCACCGCCGCGCAAAACAAAGGCATGGCGCTATTCCCGCGCCGGATCGACGGCAAATACGCCATGATCGCACGCCAGGACAACGAGAATCTCTACCTGATCACCTCGAAGGATTTGTACCGGTGGGATGGCGGTCAGGTCGTCCTGAAACCGCAATTCCCATGGGAGTTCGTGCAGATCGGAAACTGCGGTTCACCGATCGAACTCGACGAAGGCTGGCTACTGCTCACGCATGGCGTCGGTCCGGTCCGAAGATATTCGATCGGCGCGGCGCTGCTCGACAAGAACGATCCCGCCAAGGTGCTGGCGCGTTCGGTCGAACCGTTGCTGCGGCCGGAGCCATCGGAGCGCGAAGGCTACGTTCCCAACGTGGTCTATACCTGCGGAGCGATGCGGCACAATGATCAGATCATTTTGCCGTACGCCATATCCGATACCTACTCCAACGTTGCGACGATCGAGATTGCGGCCTTGATGCAGGCATTGTCCTGAAACTACGACTGAGCGATCAGGACCAAACACCTAAAGGGAACGCCTGCATCGCGCCTTCAATGGATTAGTTCGGCGAGGGATCGATTCGCGATAACCGATGCTAACGTCAGGAACGGAATGACTGATCGAGAAAAAATCTTAATCGCCTTACGCTAAAAACCTCTGAAAACATTCGAGATAATGAAACGTGTGAACATAAGAAATCAGGAGGACTGTCAATCCCTGCTATCAAAGATGCGGGACGAGGGGGCGGTCATATTCGATATTCACAAAGGACATTGGCTCGCCGCGTAGCCGAGATATCCGGACAATCGTCAAGCGGCCGCCCCGACGGAGCCAAGTGGCACATCCAGCGAATAGATGAAGCCGGATGGTTCGTAGGCGAGTTGCACTTGGCCGTTCAACTGTTGACCGAGAGACTTCATCATGCGGGGGCCAAGCTTTGCCGCGCCGGCGGCTCAACCGCCGGTCCGTCGCTTTCAGTCCAGACAAGGCGAAGCCTTCGTTTGGAATCATCGATCGTCCACGCGATTTCCACGCGGCAGGGACGGAAAGAGCGCCAAATTTGGTGGTGTTCGTGCACAGCTCGTTGAAAGTCATCGCAAGCGCAATGACCGCGCCTGATATTCTTAGATCGGCCAATAAGCGACGTATGCACGGGGTTGGTCGGTTCCGACTGGCCTTAAAGCAAGACCGAGACTTCCCTGCCGATTGAGCCTACAGTCGCTGCAATCGCCCCGCCGGTAGGCCTCCTGCGGAGACAGAAATGAAGAATACAACTCAATTACACGACTGCATATTTGAGGGAAAGATCGATGAATTCGTTAGAGCACTACAGTCAGGAACTAAACGCCCAGTTTGGGCGTGCAGCCTCCCGAGGCATGTCGCACATTCTCATCAACGCACGCGAGTTGCATTCGTCGCTCGGGGACTTTCCAGGCTCGGACGATAAGCTCGTCTCATGTCGATTGGCGATGCGAAATGAAATGAAAGCCGGCGACGTCATGGTGGTGACGCAGGAACACTTGGTGGGCATGACCGTGCGCTACCTGTTGCCGCGAGCAGCACATTGATCGTATGGCCCCGGCAAGCGCGCGAAGTTCGGAGGACCGGTGAAGCCGTCTGCGACCTGTATCCTTAGTGCTTTGGCGCTACCCAGGCCTCTGCCACGCTGCTTTCGATGACGTGTTGCTGAACTCTCTTGCAGTGAGGGCAGGCAAAACTCCGCAAGTCCTGGCCCCACATGCTTGGCTCAATCACCGTCGACCTCATGGGAGAACCGCAGGCGGTGCATTGCGGACCCTGGTTTTGCTTATCGAGCATGTGTTGCCCCCTGAAGTCGGCCTCAGTTGGGCGCCCTGAGTTCGCCGGCGAGCCAGCCAGCCGCCTTCGAGTTGAAGGGATCCGATGCAATAAGGCGTAGCTCAACCTGGTCGCATCTGGGGCATTCGAACAGCCGCTGTTCGAAGCCGACTGGCCCCGGCGAAACGCGTTCCAGCATCATCCGCGTTTGGCAACGAGAACAGCGGGCGCGCTCAATGTCAGTCAAGAATTGCTGGGGTGAGGTCATGGCTCTCCTCCGTAGGGGCGGGAGCGTAACCGAACTCTCTGTCACCGATGGTAGCCTATATGGTGCGGTTATGAAGCAAGTATGCCCGGTTAAGTTCCGGGATGCTGGTCAATACAGCTCACATTCCGAAACTTGTTGATGGCTCTACTCACGCTCTTTGAGCAGGGGTTTCTCATGCAAAACCGCAGATAGCAGCGAATTGTTGACCTCGATATGGCCATTGTAGCTGATGAGCCCCAGCTTGCGAAACTTGTTCATGAAATGGCTGACCCGGGATCGGGTGGTACCGACCATCTCGGCCAGTGTTTCCTGACTGATATTCGGGCTGATCCGCTGTGGCTCGCCGTCCTTTCCGAAATTCGCGAGTAGCAAAAGGAGCCGGGCAAGTCGCCGCTCGCTCGAATTGAATAGCTGGTCGATCAGGTCCTCCTCGATCCGGCTGTTCCGGGTCAGGAGATAGGCCATGAACAGCTCGGAGAATGTGGGCTCATCATGAAGCGCTGATATCATCGCGGCTTTGGTGATGGAGGTGATCACACAATCTTCCATCGCTGTTGTCGTCGATATGCGCAGCTTGTGGCCGTTCATGCAGCCTTCGCCGAAGAAATGTCCGGGCTCAAGGATTGCGACGACCGCTTCTTTGCCCTGTTCGGACAA
>DATHPL010000074.1:0-1875 GCA_035483915.1 Bradyrhizobium sp. | reverse complement strand
GTCACCGGCGGCGCCGCTTACGTGCAGGACATGCGCCTGCCGGGCATGGTGCATGCGCGTCTCGTCCGTCCGCCGAGCTACGGCGCCGAGTTGACGGAATGCGATACGTCGTCGATCGAGAAGCTCCCCGGCGTCGTCAAGGTCGTTCGCAACGGCAATTTTCTGGCTGTCGTCGCGAAAAAGGAATTTCAGGCAATCAAGGCGATGCGGGCGCTGTCGACCGTCGCAAAATGGAACGAAAAGGCGGGATTGCCGAACCAGAATGACCTGCTCCACGTCATCACCGGGTTGCCGTCGAAGGATTCGGTTATCTTTGAAGTCAGCAATCCGGCGGTCTCAGGTCAACGAACCCTGGAAGCCACCTATACACGGCCCTATCAATCGCACGGCTCGATCGGCCCATCCTGTGCGGTGGCGCAGCTTAACAACGACGTCATGACGGTCTGGACGCACACGCAAGGCGTTTACCCCGACCGCCAGGGCGTCGCCGAGATGCTGCGTGTGCCGCCGGCGAAAGTTCGTCTGATTCATGTCGAAGGCTCCGGCTGTTACGGCCATAACGGCGCGGACGACGCGGCCGCTGACGCTGCTTTGATTGCGCGGGAGTTGCCTGGCATTCCCGTGCGCGTGCAGTGGATGCGCGAACAGGAACACGGCTGGGAGCCCTATGGCCCGGCGATGGTCACAAAACTGAAGGCCTCGCTCGATAACAGCGGCGCGATCGCGTCATGGAATTTTGAAGTCTGGAGCAACACACATTCGATGCGGCCGGGCGGCGGCGGCTGCATGCTGGCGGCCCAGCATATGGCCAATCCGCTTCCCATCCCGGAACCGAAACCGCTTCCCTTGCCGGAAGGCGGCGGCGACCGTAACGCGATTCCGATCTACAAATTCCCCAATGCGCATGTGGTGCACCATTTCATCCCGTCGATGCCGGTCAGGATTTCGGCGATGCGGGCACTCGGCGCCTACCACAACGTATTTTCGATCGAGAGCTTCATGAGCGAACTCGCCGAATTGGCCGGTGCCGATCCGGTCGAATTCCGCCTGAAACATCTCGACGATCCCCGTGCGCGCGATGTCGTCGAGAAAGCGGCCAAGGAGTTCGGCTGGCAGAAGGGACAAAAAGCGCCGCAGGACCACGGCTATGGCTTCGCTTTTGCGCGCTACAAGAATCTCGCCGCCTACTGTGCCATCGCGAGCGAAGTGGAAATCAACCGGGAGACCGGGCGTCCGCGTCTGGTGCGCGCGGTCGCGGCCGTCGACAGCGGGCAGGTCGTCAACCCCGACGGGATCGCCAACCAGGTCGAGGGCGCCATCCTGCAGTCCATGAGCTGGACGCTCTACGAAGCCGTCACTTTCGATGACGTCAGGATCACGAGCATCGATTGGCAAACCTATCCGATCCTGCGTTTCGATGCCGTTCCCGAAAAGGTCGACGTGCACATCATCAACCGTCCGGGCCAACCGTTCCTGGGCAGTGGCGAGACCGGGCAGGGACCGGCGGCGGCATCGGTCGCCAATGCGGTTGCGAACGCTGCGGGAAAACGCCTGCGCGACTTGCCTCTGACCCGGCTCAAGATCAAGGAAGCGATCGACGCCTAACGGTATGCCGTCAGCTTCTCATTGAAGCGGAAGGCCTGTTGCGGCTTCAAGCTCGGTGAGCGCCTGCTTGGCGTCACGCACCTTGATCGTGGTCATGCCCATCTCGCGTGCCGGTTTCAGGTTGATACCGAGATCGTCGAGATAGATGCAGCGTTTCGGATCGACCGCCAGCGCATCGACCATCATCCGATAGATCTGTGGGGCGGGCTTTCTCAATCCGATTTTCGCCGATTCGATGATGTGGTCGAACAGCGCCATCACCTCGGCGAT
>DATHPL010000073.1:0-16228 GCA_035483915.1 Bradyrhizobium sp. | reverse complement strand
CCGTCAATCGCGATAGGTCCGGTCAAAAAGTGAGGCCCCGGGCCTCCATATCCGGCACTCAGCACCCGCTGATGCTCGGGAAGGATTTCATAACCAGCCGCCGCAGGCGGCAAGTCGTTGGGTTCGCCGGAAAGGGTGTCGATCGTAACAGTGTCGCCGGACTTTATCTTTAGGGCTGGAGAAATCGATCCGTCCCAATGTCCCCAACGGACGGTGTCGACGTCAGCGTGCAAATGATGATGCATGTGTATTCTTCCCTTGGGTGGGCTTGGCAAATTTGCCGTCGGTAGATCCGTAGTAACACCCGTAGCGTTCTCTCGAGCTACGTTCGTCGTAACGTGATCCAGAAAGCCCGCGCTCCCTTCTGTCCCTTGCTTGTGATGCGATGAGGTTTATCGGACGAATAGCGGATTAAATCGCCGGCTGAAACGACATGCGTCTGATCCTCGATGGCAACCTCCAAAACGCCATCAATGACGAGACCGTATTCGAAACCGTCGTGCGTGATTGGCTTTGCGCTATTGGAAGCCCCACGTCTGTACTCATTGAATGCAATCTCGATTCCGCGAATTGGATCGTTCGCCACCGTCCTGTGGATCATGCCGTGGTCGCCTTTCACCACCGTCTGATCGGCCAATCGGGTAACGACATCCCGATCACGCGTCGGCTTGCCCAGCAGTTCGGGCAATTGGACCCCGAAGACGGAACTGACGGCGACCAGCGTGCCAATCGAGGGCGCGCTCTTGCCGCGTTCCATCAAGCTCAGCATGGATTTACTCAGTTGCGTTCTGTTCGCCAGTTCCTCCAGCGTGAGTCCCTGCGCCTCTCGTAGCGAGCGGACTTTCGAACCGATAATGGTCAGCACCTCCTTCGTATCCACGGCGACGGATCCGTCCTTTCTAGCTACCATCTCGTTTTTCCCTCGCGCGGGTTGTCCAAACGAACCGACTGAACATTTTACATTCCGAATTCGTCATCCAGCCCGCGATCTTCCCCGTCGATTTGTTGACCATCGTTTTTCACCCTCTCAGGCATGCTCACTTTATTTGCAGACAACCCGCCGATTTGCCTGGAAACCAGTCAACCGAAGACAGAAGTGCAATTTTTCTTCGCACTCAACACAGTTGAATGAAAATCAACAGAACCATAGGATGACGCAGGCAGATTGGAAAGGCCAAATCGGGCCGTGGCTCTGCGATGGGATGTGTCATCATGAAACGAAGAACGTTTCTCAAACTCGCTGGTACATCGACGTTGGCCGGTGCGCTCTCGCTGCCGGGGCCTGCGATCGTTAGCGCTGCTACGCCGATCAAGCTCACATTGCCTTGGCTGCCGCTTGGAACCTTCAGCTACGCCTTTGTCGCAAAGAAGCTCGGTTATTGGGAAAAACGTGGGCTCGACGTCACGATAGACGGTGGCTTCGGCTCCGGAAAAGTGTGCGTGCCTGTCGATCAGGGCCAATACGATTTCGGCATACTCGATCTCCCGGTTGCGATGAACTGCGTTGGGCGCGGTCTTGATCTGGTTGCGATAGCGAGCATCTGGCCGAAGTCGCCGATCGGAATTTTCTCGTTGAAGGAAAGCAATATCGCGACGCCGAAGGATCTCGAGGGACAAACCGTTGCATTCGACGTCGGCAGCGGTGACTTTCAGCTTTGGCCCGCGTTCGTAAAGGCGACCGGCATAGACGACGCCAAGGTCAGCAAGATCACGCTCGAACCGGCGTCGCTGATCAAATATCTCGTCGAGCGGCGGATCAAAGCCGAGGGCAATTTCTTTGGAAGCATCGCACCCTCGCTCTGGTCGCAGGGTATGGAGATCAATGGCATCCTGTACGAGGATTACGGGATCAGGATGCTGAGCAACGTCGTCGCGTGCAAGCGATCAACGATCGAGAAACGGCCCGATGTCTGCCGCGCATTTGTCGAGGGCATGATGGATGGCCTCAAATTCGTTTACCTCAACCCTGATGAGGCCCTGAAAATCCATTTGGAAAGCGTCGCGGAATTCAAGAACGCGACCGTTCAGAATCAGAAAGTCATCGAGTTCGGGCAGGCGTGTTCGACCGCGCTCGGCATGGTTCCGGCGTTTCGTGACAACGGTCTTGGCTTCATGGACCCCGCGCTTGTCGCGGAGACCGCGAGCACGGTTAAGACCTATATGGGTGTATCAAATCTTCCCGCGGTGGACAGATTGTTCACCAACGAATTTCTCGGTGGAGCGAAACTCTCGCCGGACGAGTGGCGAGCGGTAGAAGCGCGGACCTTAAAATATCTGCCGGCCAGCAAAAAGTCATGAGCTTGGGCGGAATTGCTCCAAATCGGGGAGCGGCAGCTCCGTGCGGCGTAAGCGACGTTTGTCCGAGTCCGGAAAGATCGAAGACTTCCTTGGTCAGGTGCCATAGCTGGTCGCTGGCGTGGCAGCTCGCGGTTTGCGCGTCGCGGGCCATATGACAAGGACATCCGCAATGTTGGAAGCGGCTCATCAGCCAGACGAAGTGCCGTTGCTCCAAGTGCGCAGCGTGCGGAAGCTGTTTGACTCAACAGAAGCGATCCGCGACGTATCCATCGAAGTAGCGAACGGCGAGTTCTTGAGCCTTTTGGGCCCTAGCGGCTGTGGCAAGAGCACGTTGCTCATGATGATCGCCGGGCTAATCCAGCCGACCGAAGGATCAATCACCATCAAAGGCAGTCCGGTTACAGGACCGCGCCCGGACATCGCTGTTGTATTTCAACAGCCGGTCCTGCTGCCGTGGCGGACGATCCTCGACAACGTCCTGTTTCCAGTCGAGGTGTTGCGGCTTCCCCGTAAAGACTATGTCGATCGTGCGATGGAGCTGCTGGCGATGGCAAAAATCGCCGAGTTCGCAAAGCATCTCCCGCATCAGCTGTCCGGCGGCATGAGGCAGCGCGCATCGATTTGCCGCGCGCTGATCCGCTCGCCGTCGATCCTACTGATGGATGAGCCGTTCAGCGCGTTGGACGCCATCACCCGGGACGAAATTGGCGTCGAGCTGCTTCGCATCTGGCAGGCCAATCGAAAGACCGTCATTTTCGTGACGCACAGCATAAGAGAGGCTGCATTTCTGTCCGATCGCGTCCTGGTGATGGGGCGCCGGCCCGCCACCATAGCTGCCGAGTTCAAGATCGATTTGTCACGGCCCCGAACCATACCCATGATGGAAGAAGAGGCGTTCAACCATCATTCGAGGGAGTTACGCAAGGCGATCGAGGCCAGCCATGTTCATTAAGGCAAAAAAGCTCGATTCGATTTTCTGGCCGAGCCTGATCACGCTGCTCCTGCTCTTGGCCTGGGAAGGACTTGTTCGCGCCTTTCATGTCAGGAGCATTCTGCTTCCGGCGCCGTCCGAAATCGCGTTTACGATCGTCAGCCAATGGGATCTTGTTAGCAAGCATCTGTGGCCGTCGCTCTATCTGACCGTGATCGGATTTCTCCTTTCGGTCGTGAGCGGCGTTGCGGTCGCAATTCTAATTACCTATTCCGACATCGTGCGGAAGGGCTTCTATCCGGTAATCATCGTATCTCAGGTGATTCCGAAGATCGCGATCGCGCCGCTTTTCATCGTCTGGTTCGGTACGGGGGCGACGTCCAGTTTGCTGCTGGCGATCTTGATCGCGTTCTTTCCGATGACCATCAACGCGGCCATGGGATTTGCGTCAGTGGATCATGAGATCCATCAGATGGCCAGAACGTTCATGGCGTCCCGTTGGCAGATTTTCTGGAAAATTCGCATGCCGAATGCTCTTCCCTACATCTTCGGCGGAATGAAGATCTCGATCACGCTTGCGATCATCGGCGTCATTGTTTCCGAGTTCGTGGCCTCGCAAGAGGGGGTCGGCTACCTGATAAAACTGGCCGGCGGCCTTCTCGATACTCCGTTGATGATGGCCGCGATCACAGCGCTCAGTCTAAGCGGCCTCGCCTTGTACGGCATCATCGCTGCCGCTGAGCGCTATGCCGTATTCTGGCAAACGTCCAGGGACGACGTGAAGTAGAATCCCAGGTAGAAAAGGGCAAGCAATGTCTCGTCTCAAATTGACCATGGCGGGTGGCCGTTATGATCGAACGCGCTCCCTCGTCGACGGATCGGTCAAGCCGGAAGGTATCGATCTGGAATATATGGAGATGTCGATCGAGGAGGTGTTCTGGAGGCTGCTGAGGTATGGCGAGTTCGATGTCGCCGAATGCTCGCTCGCCTATTATCTGATCTCAAAATCGCAGGGCGGTCCGGAATACGTGGCGCTCCCGGTTTTTCCGTCCCGCTGCTTCAGGCACGGCTTCGTCTTCATCAACCGGAAGTCCGGCATCAAGCGTCCGGAAGATCTGAAGGGCAAAACGATCGGCATTCCGGAGTACTCCATGACCGCAATGCTGTGGTTGCGGGGAATGTTTGAACACGACTACGGCGTCAAGCCAGGGGACATCAAGTGGAGGGTCGGCGGAATCGAGGAGCCTGATCGTGCCGACCGCATGAATGTCCGCGTCAATGCCGATGTCGACATTCAACTCATCCCCAAAACGGCCTGTTTAAACGGTATGCTGGAAGCGGGCGACATCGACGTCCTGATTTCCCCGCGCATCCCGAGCAGCTACCGGAAAAAGCACCCGGACGTCATTCGCCTTTTCCCGAACTACAAGGACGATGAACGCGCATATTACGCAAAGACCGGCTTTGTGCCGATCATGCACACCGTCGTCATCCGCCGCTCGCTCTACGACCGGCAGCCCTGGATCGCGCAAAGCCTGTTCAAGGCATTCCGGGAGAGCGGCAAACGCTGTGAAGAGATGATGCTGGACATCAATGCGTTGCCCTATTGCCTGCCATGGTACTTGCCGGCGTGGGAAGAAACGATCGACACGTTCGGCGACAATTTCTGGCCGGAAGGGTTCGATGCGAACTGGAAGAATGTCGAGACGCTAATGCGGCTTGGCCACGAGCAAGGCTTGATCAAGCAAATCCTTAAGCCTGAAGAGATCTTCGCGCCGAACACGCTGAAAGAGTTTCGCATCTAGGCTGCGCAGGAAGACCGGATCGTTCGGTCCGAACAATAGAGAAAACCAGAGACGCTTATGGACCAAAAATCCAGCAAGTCCGAATTCGGCGTCGGCAAGCCGGTCCGGAGGAAGGAGGACGAGCGCTTCCTCAAGGGGCGGGGCGAGTATGTCGGCGATATTCGCCTCGACAACATGCACGAGGTCGCCTTTGTGCGAAGCCCCGTCGCGCATGCCCGGTTGACACGGGTCGATATTCCGCCGGAATATCGCGATGCGGTGTTTACATGGGACGACATGATCGGGGTCAATCCGATCGTCTCGGCGCCGCCGGAAAAGAGCTACAAGAGATCGCAACAGCCGATCCTCGCCACTGGCAAACTTCGCTACGTCGGCGAACTGGTGGCCATGTGCGTTGCCAGGACGCGCGCCGAAGCCGAAGACATCGCTCAGTCCGTTACGCTCGAATTCGAGGAGCTTTCGGCCGTCGTCGACATGATTGACGCGTGCAAGCCCGGCTCGCCGTTGGTACACGAGGAGTGGGCGAACAATACCGTTGTCGAATTTACCCGGGATGGTCCGATTGAGGATGTCGCCAAGACAGCGGCAATCAAGGTTCGCAAGCACGTCAGAACGTCGCGCCATTGCATGTTCCCGATGGAAGGGCGCGGTGTCATTGCCTATCAGGACGAACGCCTTCGCTATTTGACCGTCATCAGCTCCACGCAGTTTCCGCATTGTGTGCAGACCGGCCTTTGCGAGGCGCTGGGAATTCCGGATGGCGATGTGCGTGTCATTTCGCCGGATGTGGGCGGCGGCTTTGGTTACAAGGGATTATTAAATTGTGAGGAAGTCGCGCTGGCCTGGCTTGCCCGTCGCGTGCGCTACCCGCTGCGTTGGCTGGAAGATTGCCGCGAACATCTGAGCGCCAATGCCAATTGCCGCGAGCATGACTATGATATCACCTGTTATGCGACTAGTGATGGAAAGCTCCTCGGTATCGACTGTGTCGCCCATGTCGATGCCGGCGCCTATTCGACCTATCCTGTCGGTGCATCCGTAGAGGCCGCGCAGATCGCGAATTTACTGCCCGGGCCGTACATCGTTCCGGTCTATCGGTGCCGCTCGTCGAGCGTAGCGACGAACAAATGTCCGATCCTTCCCTATCGTGGCGTTGCGCGCCCCGGCGTTTGCCTTGCCATCGAAGTGTGCATGGATTTGATCGCCCGCGAGGCAGGGCTTGAGCCATACGAAGTCCGGCTTCGCAATCTGGTGCCGACCGAACTGATCGGTAATTTCGAAAAGACCGGCAAACGCTTCGATAGTGGCGATCATGCCGAATGTCTGAGGCGAGCGATCAATGCGTCGAACCTCAGTCAGGTACGTGAGCGTCAAAGGATGCCGGAGCCGGATGGAAGACTGATCGGCTATGGCCTGTCATTCTATGTCGAGCAAGGTGCGATGGGCACGTCGGTCATGGCCGGCTGGGGACGGCCGATCGTCCCCGGTTATGAGCAAGCCAACATAAAAATTACCGTCGACGGTGACGTTGAAATCCGTGTCGGCACGCATTCCCATGGTCAGGGACATGAAACGACGTTTGCGCAGATCGCACACGAGATTCTTGGTGTGAACTTTGATCGGATTAAGGTCATCCAGGGCGACACGGCCAACACGCCATACTCCACGTCCACCTGGGGGTCGCGCGCCATCGTGATGGGTGGTGGCGCCGTTGCGGCGGCGAGCCGCAAGATCGCGACGCGTCTGCTCGCCATCGGCGCCTGGTTGCTGCAGGCGGATCCGGCCCAGGTCCGCGTGGAAGGCGGTCGCGTGGTTGGCGAGAATAATAGCATCGCCTTTCGCGACATTGCCCGCTGCTGGTATCTCCAACCGCAGAACTTGCCGGCGGAAGTCGACAGGGGCGGTCTGGAGGTCACGGAAGGTTACAGGGCAAAGAGCGATTTCGGCACGTTCAGCTACGCAACGCATGCCGTAACCGTTGCCGTCGATCCACAAACAGGTCTCACGGAGATCCTCGACTATGTCGTCGTCGAGGACGGCGGCACGATGATCAATCCCATGATTGTCGATGGCCAGATCATGGGTGGTACGGCGCAGGGAATTGGATCGGTGCTTTACGAGGCGACGCCGTTCGACGCACAGGGCCAGCCGCTCGCCTCCACCTTGATCGACTACATCCTGCCGGGTGCAACCGAAGTGCCCGACGTCCGGATCTTGCATATGGAAACCGCCTCCCCAAACACCGAGTTTGGAATGAAGGGCATTGGCGAAGGTGGCGCGGTCGGTCCCCCCGGGGCCATCGTCTGCGCGATCAATGATGCGCTTAAGTCGACGGGAGCCGAGATCTATCAGTTGCCGGTCACGCCGGAGAGGGTCCTCGCGGCGCTTGCGGCCGCTTCGGCAGGCCGGGCGACGGCGGCCCTTGAGATGTCATGAAGCCGGTCGCTTTCGATATTGTCCGGCCGCGCACGACTGAGGAAGCTGTGAAGCTCCTGTCGAGTCCGACGTCGGGCGCGCGGGTCGTCGCGGGATCTCAATCCCTGGGTCCGATGTTGAACCTCCGTCTCGTTCAACCTCAAATCCTTTGCGACATCACAGGTATCGAGGCACTCACGTCGTTTGTTGAGGAAAAAGACGCCCTTGTCGTCGGCGCGAGCGTGACGACTGGATGTATCGAAGACCGTCGATTGCCATCGAACGGCTTTGCGATGCTGCCGGATGTCGCGGCTGGAATTGCCTACAGGGCGATACGTAACAGGGGAACGATCGGGGGCAGCGTTTGCCACGCCGATCCGGCCGCCGATTGGCCATCTGCGCTTTGCGGTCTCAACGCGTCCTGCGTGATTGCCGGTCCGGGTGGCAGCCGCCGAACGCTGCCGATTTCGGAGTTTATCACGGGCGCTTTTGAAAACGACCTGAAGCAGGGAGAGCTTTTGGTTGGAATCCGGATTCCGCGGCAGTCACCCGAAACGAAGTGGGGTTATCAAAAGCTGTGCCGCAAGACCGGTGAGTTCGCCAGCGCGATTGCGGTAGTGAACATCGATCGCGATCGTGGCGTGTTCCGGCTGGTTTTTGGCGCGACCGAAGGCCGCCACCTCGTCATCCCTGATTTTCGCGTTCTCTGCGAGGTTGGGCAGTCAGCACCAAGTCGGGCTGCCGTGAGAAATGTCCTCAATGAGGCCCGTGTCTCCAGCGCTCGCGTCTCTCAACAGATTGCAATGATGCAACGAGCATTCTCTCAGGCGGGTGTTCAATGCGAGAACTAGAAGTGGAACTGGTCGTCAACGGCAAGCGCATCCGCGAGCGCGTCCCGCCGCGTATGCACCTAGCCGATCTGCTCCGCGAAAAACTTCGTTTGACCGGCACGCACGTGCGGTGCGAACAGGGTGTTTGCGGCGCCTGCACGATTCTGGTCGATGGAGAGCCGATCCGATCCTGCATCACATATGCCGCTTTTTGCGATGGCGCCAAGGTGACGACCATCGAAGGTCTGGATGACGATCCGATCGCCGTTACATTAAGAGAGGCATTTTCGCGCGAGCACGGTCTGCAATGCGGCTTTTGTACGCCGGGGATGCTCGTCGCCGCGCGTGACATTATCCGGCGCTTCCCCGACGCTGATGAAAATCGCATTCGGCTGGAGTTAAGCGGCAATCTGTGCCGTTGCACCGGTTATGCCGGCATCGTGCGGGCGATCAAGTCAGTGGTCGATGCAGAGGCCGTTTATCCCGAGACAGGGGTTCCACGCACGCGGCCACTCGCCCCCGTGGGTTCGAAGGGTGCAACTGCGACGGGAGGCTGGACATCCGCGCCCATAGACCTGCAAAAATCTGAGGCTGTCCGGCAGGGACAGGCTCCGGTGAGGTTCGGCCTGGAAGGCAAGAAGCCGAACATCAGGATGACGCAAACTTTCGTCGTTCAAAGGCCAATCGAAGAGGTTTGGACAGCGTTTGAGAATATTCCGCTTGTCGCGGCGTGTCTGCCGGGTGCGCATCTCGAC
Source organism: Bradyrhizobium sp. (assembly GCA_035483915.1). GTDB lineage: Bacteria > Pseudomonadota > Alphaproteobacteria > Rhizobiales > Xanthobacteraceae > Bradyrhizobium. The sequence continues at coordinate 7,194 of DATHPL010000073.1, read as the reverse complement.
TCTAGCGTTGTCGACGATATTGTCGCAGGAAGCTTTTCTGCGAAGCTTGGCCCGATTACCGCATCGTTTTCGGGAAAGGCCAGGATCGAACGCGATGAGGATACCCACAGCGGATCGATCCTTGGCGGGGGGAATGACGCCCGGGCCGGCTCCCGTGCAGCCGGTGAAGTCGATTACAAGCTCGTTTCCGACGGGCCGATGACCCGTGTCGAAATTGAGGTTCGAGCGTTGGTAGCCGGGCCTCTCGCCCAGTTTGGACGCTCGGCAATCATGGATGATCTTGTCAAACGGATCGTCCAAGCCTTCTCGGAGAATCTGGAGCGGAAGCTCAGCGGAGGCTCTGATGATCAAATGCGGACATCGCTGAACGCGGGTTCCCTGATGAAGGATGCGCTGGTTGCTTGGCTAAAACGCCTGTTGGTTCGGTTCTCGAAGCCGTTTAGCTCCCCGCGAGATCCAGCTTAAAAATCCCTCGACTCAGTTCGTTGACTGCTTCTGGCCGGTTGCCGACGTGGTCAGTTTAACTGACGATGTCGGTTCGGGGGGTAAAGCGGACCCACAGCCGACATCGCGGAAACGTCACGATTGACCCGAAGCGGACCTGCGGTTCAAGCCACGGCGAGAAGCCTTCGGCTTAAGAGCACTTTTCTAACAACGGCGTCGGCCGGTTCGAGTGCAAGAATATCCCGTCCTTAATCTCGACCGTGCCGTCATCCTTTATCGACGATATGCTTCGAAGCCGATTGTTAGATAGTTCCAACACAACGTTGTAGCCGAAAGCCTCACCGCGCTTTTTGTCATAAAAGCTGATGCGATTGCGCTCGATCAATTTGACGCTGCGAATGTCAAATGTGCCGTCTCGATCCCTGAGTGCCATGCTCAAGGTCAATACAGGATTGGGGTTGGCAACTGCATATAGCAGGTATGGATTCGAGCTTCCGAGGGGTCTTGAGCAGTCAATCGCCCATCTTCCGATTATGCCAGACTTCCGAATAGCTTCGTTATCGGCCGCTTCAGCGCCGGCCCAGACATTGCAAAGCAACAAGATTGCTGGTGCAAGAAACCAAGCGCCCTTTCTGTGCATGGCAATTCCGCTCATCAATCGCTAGTATCGACAACTTCAAAGATCGGCGCGGCTTTACAAAGCAAATCCATACAACCTGATCCAGTGATTAACTCGTAATGACAAACGGGATGACAAGCCAATTTCCGGCTTCCGACTGCGTTTCCGCAAATGTCGAACCTTCCACGCGATACGCAAAGTGTCTTGAGACTAGTCCGTCATTTTTCGTGCGCTGCTCGGTACTGAGCGGCATTTCATCCAAAAGGCGGACAATAGTAGGTCCGTTGAAGCGAACGCGGAGCGTGCGCCCCTCAGTTCCCGGCAGAATGAAGTCTGCCGAAAGATCGCCGTCCGCCTGCCACCTAATTGTGTGAAGGTCGCTCCGAACGCAATCAAAGCGCACGCCTGCGTCGATGGAAAAATACCTAGGCAATGCTTGCTCCAGCACCAGTTACTCCCCCGAAAAGGGCTAGAGACTGCCCGGACTGCTTGACGAGTCCCGAAGTGGCCCTTAGCGGACGTCGGAGTTCCCAATCTTGACGTCCGCAACGGGCCACGATTTGACATCTCGCTTTCTCAGTCGATTGGAATCAACGCGAGTGACGGCGCACGTCGGTTGACCCTAGGTATAGCGCACCAATGCCGGTCTGTTTCGGGCGCTCGCGACGTCTGTAGCTGGGCGTTCCGGTCATATGCCGGCGGCGTCACCGGTGGTTGTCACCATGCTGGTTGTCATCATGGTGGTCGTCATCATCGTCTTGGGGAAGCCGCTTAAGCATGGCGCAGGGCCAGACGGGAGCCGCGTGAGGGCGGCAGATGGGCATCCGGCATCAACAGTCTCGCGTGCAGCAAGGGCCAACAACCTGGCGTCTCTTGCCGAAATACTCAGCGCATGCGCCGCGGACGATCGGAAAAACGGACCATGTTCGTCGTCCATCTCGGCGCGCAACGTACGGGGGTCGACGCCCGTGATCTTGTAGAAGATCACGAGTGCGTCGAGATAGACGCCATAGCTGCTGGGATGATAGCCGATCGGCGTGGTGCAGCACGCCGTCAATGGATTGCTGTCCCAAAGATCGACCTGCCGGCGGGGATGGTGCGGCAGATAAGGATTCTCGACCGCAATGTCGAGATTGACGGCACTCACCCAGGCATCGCCAACAAGTGCAACGTCGACATGGGAGCCGTTTGGATTGGCGGCATTATACGCACTTGCTTCGCCCGTATAGGCATTGTGCAGATCCGACGCCATCTGGCCGAGTGGGTCGACGGCGCCCACATAGGGCGCAAACGCCGGATTGCCGCCATTCTGCGCAACCGTGCTGCTGCCGAAGATCGGAGCGTCCGGATTGCTGCTGGTAAAGCCATAAGATGCCATTGGCTGGGTCTCTGTGAGGGTTATGGCCGCATTCTTCTTGCTGGCCGCCGCATCGGCAGCCTGAATGGCGCTGATCAGGCCGTTGACACCCGACTGAAACCCCGTAGGAACGCCGCGCGTCGGCACACCCTGGCCGTTGACCGTCACCGACGTCGGCAGCGGCCGGAAGCTCTGGTCGTGCATGACGACATGATCCCATTTGGCGCTGGCGATCAGCGGTAGCATTCCGGCCTCGTTGCCCTTGTTGCCGAGATAGCCGGAGAGCGTCGCACTGCTGACGGCGACCAATGACACGTTGTAGTGCAGCCCGGCCTCCCTGGTGAATTGCAGAAAGACTCCGGCAACGCCGCCGAACGGCCCAACCTCCGTGTACTGCGCCGATGGATTGGCCTGCAGATAGGCGAGTTGCCCCAGCAGAGTGCCCCCAGGTGTGCTGGCCGCTGTCGGCGTCACGGCGGCGACTGCCTCGGCACCCGACGTGCACATTCCCGCCGCCGTCAGCGACGGACACAACAGATCATGGACGAGGTCGTTGTTTGTCGAGTTGCCCGGACCGGCATTGTAGCTCAGCGCGGGAATGTAGCGCCCGTGAGTAAAGCTGTTGCCAACGAACAGGATTTCGACGGGATTGGAAGGAGGCTGAGCCGCCACGGGGCCGGTGGCAAGAGCCGTCGCGACGGACAGCGTACCGGCAAGAAACAATCGAGACCGCAACATTCCGCGACGCTTGTTGGTCTGCATTCCGCATGCGTCAATACCGACGCGCCCCCCGCAACTCCGCATGATTAGCCTCCCAGCCTATCGCCGCTCGATCGGCGGCTTTCGAGGTTCAGTACGAACCGACATCTCGATCAGACCAGCAGGGAAACAAATTGTAAAATATATCGAAAACCCATATGCCATACATAAAAGATATGTCTGGGGGCGCCACGTGGAACTGCGTCATCTCCGTTATTTCCTCGCCGTCGCCGAAGAGCGGCATATCACGCGCGCGGCGGCCCGGCTCGGCTTGAAGCAGCCTCCACTCAGCCAGCAAATCCGCGCATTGGAGAAGGAGCTGGGCACCGCACTATTCACCCGTCTTCCGCGCGGCGTTGCGTTGACTCCCGCGGGCGAGGGGCTACTGGAGGACGCGCGCGCGTTGCTGGGCGGGGTCGAGCGCGCTGCAACGCGGGCTCGCGCGGCCGCCATGGGTCAGCCCGGCCGCATCTCGATCGGGCTGACCACCGCCGCCTCGCTGCACCCCGCCGTCACGCGCACGTTGCGGGCCTACGTCGACGATCACGCCGCAGTATCTCTCGATCTCCATGCGAACAGCGCCGAGGGCCTGACCGAAGCGCTGCTCCGCGAACAGGTGCAGGTTGCAATCATCAGAGCGGCCGTGGCGCGACCGCCGGATCTGGTCTTCGAAAAGTTGGCACAGGAAAACATGTTGATCGCGCTGCCGGCGAAGCATCATCTCGTCAAGCGCAGAGCTTCCGGCGCGCACGCGCCAATCTCGCTCCGGGCGTTGGCAGCCGAGCGGCTGATTCTGGTGCGCCGCCACGCCGGTCCGGGCATGTATGGCAATGTCCTCGACGTTTGCCACAGGGCCGGCTTCACGCCGCTCGTCGTCGCCGAGGTCGAGCACATGCTGACCGCCATCAATCTGGTCGCCGCCGGCGTGGGCATTTCGATGGTACCTGCCTCGATTCGGGAAATCCGACAGCAGGGCATCGTCTATTGTCCGGTGCTCGATGCGCCGTCGCTAGTCGCGCCGCTGACCCTTGTCTACAGGCGAGGCGAGGCGGAGCCGACGGTAACGGATTTCATCGAGCTCAGCCGCAGGTTTGCCAAAGACGCGCGCAAACGAGGTAGTACGCGCATCTTGTAATATTGGTTTTGTGGGCTGAACCGGGCGCAAGGTCTCAGGCTGGCTCAGGATGATGCCCATCGGTGCAAACCGCTTGAGATATTGCGCGCCTATTTGTGATTGCGGCGCACGCATGCCTCCGGACATTTGTCGATACGCAAACACGGCGGAAAGTTTTACGCTCGTGCTCGGCCGTTCCGCGCGGGCTTCTGCTCGATTTCGTTGTAGTTCTCGTTGGCGTTGTTACGGCAGCTTCGGCTTATGTCCCAAGCAGACCTCCGAGCACTCCCCAAAAAAAAGCCCTGCCGTGAGGCAGGGCGTTCAAGGCTTTCGCAAAACTCTTTATGCGGTCGATCGCCGCTGGAGTTCAAATCAGGGTTGCTGCGGCTCGTTGCCGTTGTTGAAGGTGAGCAGCGGCTGCCAGGTATTGCAGAAATGCTCGGCCGTGAAGGTCGTGAACGGATGCGGCCCTCGCGGTGTCAGCAGCGCCGGCGGTGTGAGTGACTGGACCTGCGGACCGAGGAAGAAGTCGAACGACGGCCAGAACGGTGGTTGGGCGTGCAACGACCGGAGGTCGACAAGGATGTTAAGGCTCGCGATGTTCGGATCGCCGGTCTTCACGAAGTTGGCCCAATACGTCTTCATGTCGGTCGCCAGAGCAGCTTGCGCAGGCGTGAACGTCGAGCCGAAGTTGAAGATGTACTGGAGTTCGGCTGCGTGCTGCGAAGCCGTCGTGAAGCCTGAGCTGTTGGAGCCCGGACCCGGGACGCCGGCCGTGCTCGGGGCATTTGGATCGTTGAACTCGTAGGCAAAGACCGGCACTCGCCTGGACAGGTCGCTGTTCGAGTCAAATCCGTTACAGGCGAACACGAAGTCGGTGAAGATCTGCGAGAGCGCCTCGTCGACATTGCCGCCCAAATGGTTGTTGGTGAGGCCGGGGATGGTCCCGGTCGTCTGCGGAACAAAGTCGTGGAAGTTGGCGATCGGATATTCGCCTGCCGCGGCCACCGAAGCGGCGACGACCGCCTGGGTGAAGGCCGAGGTCGCGGTCTGGTTGGACGGCGGCGCTGTCACGAGGGTCTCCATAAAGAAGGCGATCTCCTGCGCGTAGGTGCAGGTCGCCGGCGTTTTGTTGACCGCGCATAGAACGTTCGGAACCTGAAGGTCGAAGCTCGCCGGGCCGCCGGCGGCGACGATGTTCGCAGTGCTGCCGAGGGGGGCGGTGACCACAGCGGGGAAGAAATCTGGCTCGAACAGCCGGCCTTCATTAGCGTTGGTGCCCTGGAGCACCGGCACGCGGTTGAACTGGCCGGTCGAGAAGGCCGTGTGGAGGTCGAGTGGCAGGATTTTCGTGCCAAAATTGGGCGCGATGCCGAAGCCGCCGAACAGGCCTTCATTCGCGAAGACTTGCAGGGCCGGTAGTCCCTGGAGGCAGGCGAGCGTCGCGGTGCCGCCGCAGTCTTTCGCGGCGAACGTGTTGCTCAGGGTCTGGTAGGTCGCGAGCGATGGCAGGTCATGATACATATACCCGCCGCTCTCGATGATCGCGCCGCGGAACAGATCCCGGCCAGTCAGGCTCCTGACGGTGTTCGTGGAGGCAAGCTGCGAGGAGACGCTGAGACCGCCGGCTGACTCGCCGCCGATTGTCACCGCGTCCGGATCGCCGCCGAAAGCCGCAATGTTGTGTTGGACCCAGGCCAGCGCGAATTGCTGGTCCATCAGACCATAGTTGCCGGCGTCGCCCACGTTCTCAAAGGCGTTGGGCTGCGATGCCGCCAGCACGCTGGCTGCGAGGAAACCGAGGCTGCCGAGGCGATAGTTGATCGTGACGACGATGATGTCGTTGTCGGCCACCATCACCGACGGGTCGTAGTCAGAGCCGGCGCCGCTGACGAGCGCGCCGCCATGAATCCAAACGAACACCGGCAGTCTGGAATGCTTGTTGGCGTTGGACGGCGTATAGACGTTGAGAAACAGGCAATCCTCGGAATCGGTGGCGCGCCCTTGCGTGCAGGTGTGGCCGGGGGTTCCCGCGACGATCGATCCCTGGCCGGGATTGGGCGCCTGCGGCGGCTTCCAGCGCAATGTGCCGAGCGGCGCCTGGCTGTAGCGGATGCCGAAGAAGACGTTGACGCCCGTCGCCGGATCTCCCGGCAGCTCCTGGAAATTCATGAGGCCTTGATAGGTACCGGTCGTGGTCGCGACAGGAGCGGTCAGCGTGACCGCATGCGACACCGATGTGGTCGCAAGGATGCAAGCGACACTCATCGCGCCGATGATGCCAAGTCGGAAATGCCGCAACTGCTCTCTCATAGGCTTCTCCCCTTTTGCGCAATGGCCGGCATGGCCGGCCCTGTTTCCGGCGAGCTTCTGCGGCGCCGGTTATTATTGCCGTCAGTCTTTCCGGCAACGCGAGGATGACGGCGATCCAATCTGCACGCAAGCGAAACCGTGGGAATCTTGACTCTGGAAATTCCTCGCCGCGGAATGAACGGCGGCCGTGCCTGCAACTTCAATCGCAATCGCTCGTCATGGGCAGAACGCGGTCAGTTGGCACTCGCGGCGCCGGAAACTGTCAGATGGGTTTTCGTCGCTTGTTCGTCGCTAATGCCTTATATGACGGCTTCAGACAAGTGAGGACAATCATGAAACGCATTATTGCCGGCGTGGCATTGGTGATGAACACCGCAAGTTTTAGTTCGGCGGACGCCGTCTGCATCTATGCCGATCGGCAGTATTCGGAAGGAGCGACGCTCTGCATTTCGCCGACAGCGACTCAATCCTGCATGAGCTCGGGCAGCTGGACCAAACTTGAACTGCCACAGACGCAGCCCAACGCCTGCGAGAGAGCCTTTCAGACGCCGAACTCTGTCACGCTCACTGTCTCACCGGAGAGGCGGC
>DATHPL010000072.1:0-2780 GCA_035483915.1 Bradyrhizobium sp. | reverse complement strand
TTCGGCTCCGTCAAGCATTCCAGATCTCCGCAGGTTTTCTGATGAACTGTTCGAAAAACGTACCGCGATTTGTACAGCAATTTGTATGCCAGCACCTGCGGCAGTGCACTCAGTCATTTTTGCTGGGCACCCATACGGCACAGCTTCTACGAATTTCTGGTCCGTACCAGCACTGATGGACTCCGGCGGCTGTTCGACTTCCGCTGAGCTGAAAATGCGACTAGCGGCCCAGAGGGATTATCTGGGCCGCTAGCCAACCGGTCGTCGCCGGACTGGGGCAAGACGTAGTCAAGCGACAGCCGGATGTGAATGCAACTCGCCAGTGTTGCGCCGGTTGTCGACGCTCAATGCGCCGGCCCCAAAGGCTACGATCTGAAGGAGACCGCCTGCCATCATCACGTTCTTGAGGAAGTGGTTCATCTGGTTCTGGTCGGCGAAATTGCTGTGGAACGAAACCGCCGTCGCCAGCGCGAAGATCGCCAAGGCCCCCGCAACAAAGCGAGTGCGATAGCCCGTGACGAGAAGCAGGCCGCCTCCGAGTTCGACAGCGACAGCAAAGGCGAAGGCCAGCGGTGGGACGGGCAATCCCGCAGCGCTGATCATGGCAGTCGTCGCGCCGTAGGCGGCGAGCTTGCCAAGGCCGCTCATGGCGAAAGGCAGGCCGATCATCAGTCTGCCGGCGAAGGGAAGGTAACGGGTCGTGCTCATTGAAAGTCTCCTTGAAACGGGGTTTCCGCCTCTCTGGGCGGGCTCAACAAATCTGTGGCGAAAACCGACTTTTCGAAATAGAAATGATGGAAAGATATCGTTGCAGGATTGTCGATGTCGAAATTGCCGGATTTTGAGGGGATCGCGATGTTCGCCAAGGTGGCGGAGGAGCGATCGTTCGCCGCCGCGGCCCTGGCCATGGGGGTATCGGTGGCCACCGTCTCGCGGGCTGTCACACGCCTCGAAGAGCGACTCGGCGGGCGTTTGTTCAACCGGACTTCACGGCGGCTTGCGTTAACGGACTACGGGCGCACGCTGGCCGAGCGGGCCTCCAGGATCTACGCGGACGCAGAGGAAACCGAGGACTTCGCCCGCAAAGCCTCCAGCCGGCCGCGGGGCCTCGTCAAACTCGCAGCGCCGCTGTCCTTTGGCGCGCGCTGGGTCGCGCCCTTGATGCCCGAGTTCTTTCGCCGGTATCCCGACATCGCCGTTGATCTTCATCTGACCGACGCGCAGACCGACCTGATCGGCGACGGCTTTGATGCCGCATTGCGCATCGCCGTCATGAAGGATTCATCGCTTGTCGCGCGACAGATCGTAGCGGTCCGGCGCTTTGTCGTGGCGTCGCCGGACTACATTGCCCGATATGGCCGTCCGCGGCACCCCCGCGACCTGATTTCCCATCAGTGTGTGACCTACGCCAACAGGGCAAAGCACGACATCTGGCGCTTCGCTCATCGGAAAACCGGCGAGGAATGTTCGATGACGCCAAAGGGGCAGCTAAGGGGAACAAGCGTCGAGGCGTTGTTGCCGACGGTACTGGAGGGGCTGGCGATCACCGAGCTGCCGGAGTTCGTTGCCACGCAATATTTTCCGGAGAAGCAGCTTGAGCCGATACTGACGGATTGGAGCCTCCCGGCAGGCGGATTGTACTTCGTGACGCCGACGGCTCGCGCGCGTCCCGCAAAGGTTTCCGCTTTGGCCGATTTCCTGATCTCCGAACTGGCCGACGCGCGGTGGAGCGCCGAACTGGTAATGGGTTGGAAACCGCCGGCACGGCGCAGGAAACCGGCACTTGCCGGTTCGCCCCCAGACACTAAAAGATAGTCTGCGAGACCTAATTCAAATAATGGTCCAGAAAATCCCGAGGAAACGACATGAGCGCAGCCGATCAGACCAAGGTCTTCGAAACGGCAGTGATCGAAGACACCAGCCTCGTCGCGTTTTACCGCGACATGAATACGTCGGAACGCCGTACGTTCTGGGCTTGCGCCGCCGGGTGGGCGCTCGACGGCATGGACTTCATGATCTATCCGCTCGTGATCGGCACCATCATCACGATGTGGAAGGTCGATGCCGGCTACGCCGGCCTTGCCGGCACGGTAACGCTGCTGTCGTCCGCAATTGGAGGGTGGCTGGGCGGCTACATCGCAGATCGTATCGGCCGGGTCAGGACACTTCAGTTCACCATCCTCTGGTTCTCGTTCTTCTCGCTGGTCTGCGCGATCGTGCAGAACTTCGATCAGTTGCTGATCGCACGGGCCGTGCTCGGGTTGGGCTTTGGCGGCGAATGGGCGGCGGGCGCCGTGCTGATGGGCGAAGCTATCCGCCCGCAATATCGCGGCCGTGCAGTCGGCTCGGTGCAATCGGGTTGGGCCGTCGGCTGGGGTCTCGCCGTGCTCGCCCAGGCCGTATTGTATTCCAACTTTCCGCCGGAGACCGCCTGGCGCTGGATGTTTGTGATCGGCGCTCTGCCGGCGCTGCTCGTATTCTATCTGCGCCGTTACGTTACAGAACCGGAAATGGCAGCCGCGGCGCGCGCCAAACAAGCGCAAGCCGGAGATCAACCATCGATATGGGAGATTTTTTCCGGTCCGATCTTGAAGACAACACTCCTGGCATCGTTGATGGCGACGGGATGCCAGGGCGGCTACTACGCGATTACATTCTGGGTGCCGCGCTTCCTCACGACGGAGCGAAAGCTCTCGATCGTTTCTTCGACCGGCTACCTGTCGGCGCTGATCATTGGATCTTTTGCCGGCTATCTCGTCGGTGCCTGGCTCGCCGATCGG
>DATHPL010000071.1:0-9623 GCA_035483915.1 Bradyrhizobium sp. | reverse complement strand
AATTTCGAGGAGTCGACCATCACCGGGACGCGGGCGATGTCGGGTTCGGCGGCAACGAGGTTGAGAAACGTTACCATCGCTGCTTCGGAATCGAGCAGCCCTTCGTCCATGTTGACGTCGATGATCTGCGCGCCGTTCTCGACCTGGTCGCGCGCCACCTGGAGGGCAGCGGTGTAATCGCCCGCCGTGATCAGTTTGCGGAATCGTGCCGAGCCGGTGACGTTGGTGCGCTCGCCGACATTGACGAAGGGGATGGCGGGCGTCAGTTCGAAGGGTTCCAGCCCCGAGAGTCGCAAACGCGGCGCGATGTCCGGCAAAATGCGCGGTTTGTGCGGCTGAACTGCTGCTGCGATCGCGGCAATATGGTCGGGCGTGGTGCCGCAGCAGCCGCCGACAACGTTGACGAGGCCGGCGGAAGCAAATTCGCCGATCAGCCGCGCCATATATTCCGGGCTCTCGTCATACTGGCCGAATTCGTTGGGCAGCCCGGCGTTCGGATAGGCGCATACCAGCGCATCGGCGACGCGGCCAATGTCCGCAATATGCGCGCGCAGATCCTCGGCGCCGAGCGCGCAGTTGAAGCCGATCGTGATCGGTCTGGCGTGACGCACCGAGTTCCAGAATGCCTCGGGGAGTTGTCCCGACAGCAGGCGGCCGGATTTGTCGGTGATGGTGCCGGACACCATCACCGGCACGTCGATGCCACGTTCTTCCGTGATCTCGGCAATCGCGTAAAGCGCGGCCTTGGCGTTGAGCGTGTCGAAAATGGTTTCAACCAGCAGCAGATCGGCGCCGCCGTCGAGCAGACCCTTGATCTGTTCGCCATAGGCCTTGCGCAAATCGTCGAAGGTGACAGCGCGGTAGCCGGGATTGGATACATCAGGAGAAATCGAGGCGGTGCGGTTGGTCGGGCCGATGGCGCCGGCGACAAAGCGCGGCTTGCCGTCTTCGGCGCTGACGCGCACCGCAGCAGCGCGCGCAAGCCTCGCGCCTTCCAGGTTCAGCTCATAGGCGAGGTCCGACATCTCGTAGTCGGCCTGCGCGATCGAGGTCGAGGAGAACGTGTTGGTGGCGACGATGTCGGCGCCGGCGCGCAAATAAGCGGCGTGGATGTCCTCGATCGCCTTCGGCTGGGTCAGGATCAGGAGATCATTATTGCCTTTGAAGTCGCGATGAAAGTCGGCAAACCGCGCGCTGCGAAAGGCGGCTTCGTCAAATTGCAGCGCCTGGATCATGGTGCCCATGGCGCCGTCGAGCACGAGGATGCGCTCTTTTGCGGCGTTGAGGAAGGCGGTGCGTGTCAACGAGACGGGCAAGACCATCGTTCAAGCCGCCTTCTGTGCGCCTGCGGGGCGGATGCCGAGCAGGTGGCAGATCGCAAAGACGAGATCGGCGCGGTTCATGGTGTAGAAGTGAAAGGTATCGACGCCGCGCTTGCTGAGCTTCTGCACCTGGCCGGCGGCAACTGTTGCGGCCACCAGCTTGCGGGTCTCGGCGTCGTCGTCGAGCCCATCGAATTTTTCCGCGAGCCAGGTCGGCACCGTGGTGCCGGCGCGGGTGACGAAATTTCTCGCCTGCTTGAAATTGTGCATCGGCATGATGCCGGGCACGATCGGAATATCGATGCCGCGGGCACGGACGCGGTCGAGGTAGCGGAGGTAAAGGTCGTTATCGAAGAAGACCTGCGTGATGGCGCGCGTCGCGCCCGCGTCGACTTTGGCTTTGAGCCCATCGATGTCGGCGTCGAAACTGGGGCTCTCGGGATGCTTTTCCGGATAGGCAGAAACCGAAACCTCGATATCGGGAAATCGCTTCTTGATGCCGGCCACGAGTTCGGAAGAGGTTTGATAGCCGTCGGGATGAGTCGCAAACGGCGTGCCGATGCCGCCCGGCGGATCGCCACGCAACGCCACGATGTGGCGGACGCCGGTCTCGTGATAGCGGGCGACGATGTCGTCAATCTCGCCGCGTGCCGCTCCCACGCAGGTCAAATGCGCGGCCGGCAACAATTGGGTTTCACCGAGGATGCGGGCAATGGTCGAATGAGTGCGCTCGCGGGTCGATCCGCCGGCGCCGTAGGTCACGGAGACGAAGTTTGGCGCCAGCGGGGCCAGGCGGTTGATGGTGTCCCAGAGGTTCCGCTCCATCTCCTCGGTCTTTGGCGGGAAGAATTCAAAGGAGATTGCCGGTTGTTTGCTCGCGCGGGGGCCGCCGGGGGCAATAGGGGTAGCTTCGCTCATGACAATAATCTCCGCGGCGAACCTTACGCCTCGCATGGCAGGGGCTCTGAAGCCGCCAAGATAGGCGAAAAGGCTTGAGCCAAATAGCCCACCGAATATGGGAAATTGCCCAATATTGTCTTATATATGGAACTATTTCGCATTATTAGATCAAGGTGGGCAAACGTCGGTATCTGTTAAGATTCTGTATTTGATATATATTCCTATGAAGCTAAACACGGCTATAAGTGGGCACGGTAAATGTATTAAGAAATTTGAATACATCTGCCCATCAGGCTTTGGCGGCCCGGCTACCGGACTGATATTCAGAGGTCCTGCAAGGGCCTTGCAAGGAGAGCGGTTGTACCGCTGGCGCGCCGCACTAGGTTTATGGCCATGATTCCGCTTTCCGTCCTCGATCTTTCGGTGGTTACCACCGCCACCAAACCCGCCGCGGCGCTGCGCAATAGCATCGATCTGGCTCGCCATGCCGATGCGCTTGGCTTTACCCGTTACTGGCTTGCCGAGCATCACAACCTGGCCTCGGTCGCGAGCCCCGCGCCAGACCTTATGATTGGCCAGATCGCGGCGGTAACGAAAAACATCCGCGTCGGCTCCGGCGGGGTGATGCTGCCAAACCATGCGCCGCTGGTGGTGGCGGAGCGCTTCAAGATGTTGGAAGCGCTGTTTCCGGGCCGGATCGATCTCGGTCTCGGCCGGGCGCCCGGCACCGATGGTGCTACAGCTTACGCGCTGCGCAACCGGCTCGAGCGCCGGGAAGGCGATGACTTCCTCGAACGGCTGCATGAATTGACGCTGTGGGAGACCCGCAACTTCCCGCCCAAACATCCCTTCAATCAGGTCGTGGCTATGCCGAACGACACGCCGTTGCCGCCGATCTGGCTGCTCGGTTCCAGCGATTACAGTGCGGAACTGGCGGCCCAGGTCGGCATGGGCTACGCGTTCGCGCATCATTTTGCGTCCTATGACGCCATCGCCGCGATGACGAATTATCGCGCCCATTTCAAGCAGACCGGTTGGCGCGAGACGCCCTATGCGATTCTGGCGGTAGCGGTCGTTGCCGCCGAGACGGATGCCGAGGCCGAGCGGCTCGCGGCGTCGATGGATCTCAACCGCCTGCTGCGTGATCGTGGCCAATATATTCCGTTGCCGAGTGTCGAGGAGGCGCAGGCCTACGCCTATACGGACGCCGATCGCGCCGCGATCGCGCGTAACCGCTCGCGTCTGTTTGTCGGCAGCCCCGCAACCGTGATCGAGAGGCTCGAGCCGATGATCGCGGCAAGCCAGGCCGACGAACTGATGGTGATCACGGCCGTTTACGATCACGATGCGCGCAAGAAGTCGTACAGCCTGCTGGCGGACGCGTTCGGATTACGCGCCCAGGCGGCGGCGTAAGCCTATCAGTCCTGCTGCTCGCTGAAGGTCGCGCGGAACGGATGAGCCGGATAGACGCCGACAATGCGGAATTCGCGGGAGAAGAATTGCAACTCCTCGAGCGCGAAGGCGAGGCCCTTGTCGTCGGGGTGGCCGTCGACATCGGCATAGAATTGCGTCGCAAAGAAATTGCCGTCGACCATGTAGCTTTCGAGCTTGGTCATGTTGACGCCATTGGTAGCAAAGCCTCCAAGCGCCTTGTAGAGCGCCGCGGGGAGGTTGCGCACCCGGAACACAAAAGTCGTGACGAGCGGCCCCGAGCCTTGTTTGGCCCAGCCGGCCTCGCGCGCCAGCACCACGAAGCGGGTGGTGTTGTGAACTTCGTCCTCGACGTCCTCAGCCAGAATGTCGAGGCCATAAATCTCGGCCGCGAGTTTCGGGGCGATCGCAGCGCAGGTTTTGTCGCCGCGATCCGCGATGATATGCGCGCTGCCGGCGGTATCGCCCGCCACGATCGGCTTGATGCCGAGCTTGCGGATAATGCGCCGGCATTGCCCGAGCGCGTGGACGTGGCTTTCGACCGTCTTGATATCGCCGATTTTCGCACCGCGCGGCGCCATCAACTGATGATGCACCGGCAGGAACCACTCGCCGACGATGAAGAGACCAGACTGGGGCAGGAGATGATGGATGTCGGCCACGCGGCCGGCGACCGAATTCTCGATCGGGATCATGCCGAGGTCGGCCTCGCCGGAGGAGATCGCGGCCAGCGCGTCCTCGAAGGTCGGGCAGGGCAGCGCCTCGGCGTCGGGATAGGCCTCGGCGATGGCGATATGGGAATTCGCGCCCGGCTCGCCCTGGAATGCGATTTTCATGATCTTGGTCGTCTTGGTCATGGCGCCTTGTACCAGCCGCTCAACTTTTCGCTAGTAGCTGCCGCGTGGCTTCGAGGTCGGCAGGGGTATCGACGCCGCGCGGCACGGTGTCGACTAGCCCGATGTCGATCCGCATTCCCGCCTCCAGTGCCCGCAACTGCTCCAGTTTCTCCTGCTGCTCGAGCGGCGAGGGGGGGAGGCGGACGAAGCGCTCAAGCGCGGCACGGCGATAAGCATAGAGACCGATATGATGGTAGCGCGGTCCCTCGCCATGGGGGGCGGTCGCGCGGGTGAAATAGAGCGCGCGCAGCCGCCGGGGGCCGATCGTCGAGCCGACTGCCTTCACGACGTTGGGATTGAGGGCCTCTTCCTCGCTGTGGATTTCCGCAGCCAAGGTCGCGATGTCGACCGCGGGGTCCTCCAGCGGCGCCAGTACATCGCGGATGTTGTCCGGGCTGATGGTCGGAAAATCGCCCTGCAGATTGACGACGACCTCGGCTTTGCCGCCGGGATCGAGTGAACCGAGCGCCTCGAAGATCCGGTCCGAGCCGGAAGGATGGTCGGCGCGGGTCATGACGGCATCTCCGCCATGCGCTTTGACCGCCGCCGCAATCTCGGCCGTGTCGGTTGCGACCGCGACCCGGCCAATTTGGGCCGCTTCCGCACGGCGCAGCACATGGACGATCATCGGTAGGCCGGCCATCTCCAATAGCGGCTTGCCGGGCAGGCGGGTCGCGGCCATGCGGGCAGGAATCAGCACCAAAATACGGGGGTTGGTCATGAGAATGCGGTCTGGTGCCGCTAGGATAAGAGGGCCGGAAATAATGGGGATGGGTCAAAAGCCAAGGCGTTTATACGGGTTGCCAGAGCACGGGCAAACCGATATCTCATCTCCGCTCAGGGTGCGGCGCGAAAGCCCGATTCCTGGCGCTAATCGCGGCCGTTTCTCGCCGGCCAAATGTCGACATTTCCGGCCTGGAGCCTGATCCACAATGGACTCCTTCGAACTCAATAAAATCCTCGGTGCCGTTCTCGGCACCTGCCTTATTTTGCTGGTGACGAGCTTCGCGGCTAGCGCGCTTTTCGCTCCGAACAAGCCGGAAAAGCCCGGTTTCGAAATCGCTGTGAAGGAAGAAGCCGCAGGAGGCGAAAAAGCCGCCGCGGCCGCGCCGCCCGAGCCGATCGAGAAGCTGTTGCAGACCGCGTCCGTCCAGAAGGGCGAACAGGCCGCCAAGAAGTGCGCCGCTTGCCACGACTTTACCAAGGGCGGACCCAACAAGGTCGGCCCGAATCTTTTCGGCATCGTGGGTGACAAGAAGGGCGAGGGCCGCGGGTTCAATTTCTCCGCAGCCATGAAGGCCAAAGGTGGCACCTGGACCATCGATGACCTCAGCCAGTTCATCGATAATCCGAAGGGTTTCGTCCCCGGCACCGCGATGGGCTTTGCCGGCATCCAGAAAGGCAGCGAGCGTGCCGACGTGATCGCCTACCTGAACTCGCTTTCCGATAGTCCGGCACCGTTGCCGACCGCGGCGAAATAACTGCCATTTATACGAGCGCCTTGTTCAACGGCCGGGTCAACCCGGCCGTTTTGCGTTCTGCCCACGGGTTCCCTATCGGGCCTAGATCCCACGAGTGCTATGGCTGGTCTCGCTATTGTTACCGCGGCCTTTGGCCCCACGAGGGGTGTTATGATGAGCAAAAAGCAACTTAATCGGCCGAAGCCTTGCCTTATAGTGGGGCTTTGTAGTGGGGGCCTAACGCGGATTACGAGAGGATTTTGCCTTTGGCACTGAACCGAAGACATCTCTTGCAGGGCGGCGCAGTCGCTGCGATTGCGCCGGCGCTCGAAACCGTTTCCGGCTTTTCGATCATCAGTTCCGCCGACGCGCAGACCGCCACAGGCGAGCCCGTCTGGCGACATGCCTTGTCGCTGTTCGGCGACGTCAAATACGCTGCCGACTTCAAGCGTTTCGATTACGTCAACCCCGACGCGCCGAAAGGCGGCCTCGCGCGGCAGATCGCGCTTGGCACGTTCGACAATTTCAATATCGCGGTGTCGGGTGTCAAAGGTTCGCTCGCCCCTGCCGTCGGCCTGATCTACCAAACGCTGATGGAACGTTCGCAGGACGAGGTTGCGGCTGAATATGGTCTGCTCGCAGAAGCAGCACAACATCCTGATGATTTTGCCTGGGTGACCTATCGTCTTCGCAAGGAGGCTCGCTGGCACGACGGCAAGCCGGTGACACCTGAGGACGTCATCTATTCGCTCGAGCAGCTTAAAAAGCTCAGCCCGATGTATGCCTCCTATTATCGTCACGTTGCGAAGACTGAGAAGATTGGCGAGAGTGAGGTCAAATTCATTTTCGATTCTCCTGGAAATCGCGAATTGCCGCACATCGTCGGCGAGCTCCTGGTGCTGCCCAAGCATTATTGGGAAGGCACCGACAATCAGGGCCGCAAGCGCGACATCTCGCAGACGACGCTGGAGCCGCCACTGGGCTCGGGCCCCTATCGCATCAAGGAATTTGTTGCCGGTCGCTCGGTGAGCCTCGAGCGCGTGAAGGATTACTGGGGCGCCAATCTTCCCGTTCAGGTCGGCCAGAACAATTTTGATGAATTGCGCTTCGAGTTCTTTCGCGACAACACCGTCGCGCTCGAAGCCTTCAAGGCCGATCAAGCGGACTGGATTGCCGAAAACTCGGCCAAGCAATGGGCGACGGCCTACGACTTTCCGGCGGTGACGGAGAAGCGCGTGGTCAAGGAAGAATTCCCGATCAACGATTCCGGCCGGATGCAGGCCTTCGTGCTCAACCTGCGCCGCGGTCAATTCAAGGACGCGCGGGTGCGGCAAGCCTTCAACTTCGCGTTCGATTTCGAGGAGATGAACAAGCAGCTGTTTTTCGGACAATATAGCCGCATCAACAGCTACTTTCAGGGCACGGAGCTTGCGTGCTCCGGTCTGCCGCAGGGACAGGAACTCGCGATCCTGGAGACGGTGCGCGATAAGGTGCCGGCCGAAGTCTTCACCACGCCCTATCAAAGCCCGGTCGGCGGCAATCCCGACGCCGTCCGCGCCAACTTGCGTGAAAGCGCGAGGCTGTTGAAAGAGGCAGGGTTCGAGGTCAAGGATCGCAAGCTGATGGATACGGCCGGCAAGCCCGTGACCGTCGAAATTCTGGTGGAGGACCCCGCCACCGAACGTATAGCGCTGTTCTACAAGCCGTCGCTTGAACGCATCGGCGTAACGGCTTCAATCCGCGTCGTCGATGATGCGCAATATGAAAACCGCAAGCGCAACTTCGATTTCGACATGATCATCGACATCTGGGGAGAGTCGCTCTCGCCCGGTAACGAACAGCGCGAATATTGGGGATCGCAGGCTGCCGATGTGCTGGGTTCCAGAAACACCGTCGGCATCAAAAATCCTGCGGTTGATGCCTTGATCGACAAGGTCGTGTTCGCCAAGGATCGTGCGGAGCTGGTTGCGGCGACCCGGGCGCTCGATCGTGTTCTCTTGTGGAATTTCTACGTCGTGCCGCAATTCACCTACGGCTTCGTACGCTATGCGCGGTGGGATCGCTTTGGCCACGCCGAGTTGCCGAAATACGCCCGTTCAGGCCTGCCATCCTTATGGTGGTTTGATGCCGACAAGGCCGCCAAGATCGGCAAGAGATCTTGAGGGATTTTTCGCGCATGGCGTCTGTCTCCCGCCGGCATGTGCTCGGTCTTGGCGGCACCGCACTCGGCGCCGGAATTTTTAACGCATCCTGGCCGCGGTCGGCGTTTTCGGCGGATGCGGGCACGGAGGCCCATGGGCTTTCGGTGTTCGGCGACCTGAAATATCCAGCGGATTTTCAGCACTTCGACTATGTCAATCCGGCCGCGCCGAAAGGCGGCATGTTTTCGCTGATCCCCTCGGTTCGCGCCTACAACCAGTCCTATCAGACCTTCAACTCCTTCAACGCCTATATCCTCAAAGGCGAGGGCGCGCAGGGCATGGACATGACGTTTGCGCCGTTGATGGTGCGTGCCGGTGACGAACCGGACGCGATGTACGGCCTAGTGGCGAAGTCAGTGCAGATTTCGCCGGACAAGCTGACCTATCGCTTCACGCTGCGCCCCGAGGCCCGATTCCACGACGGCTCCAAGCTGACTGCGCAAGATGCCGCGTTCTCGCTGATGACGCTGAAGACCAAGGGCCATCCGCTGATCCTCCAGCAAATGCGAGACATGGTGAAGGCGGAGGCCGTCGACGATGCCACGCTGGTCGTCACCTTCGCCGAAAAGCGGGCGCGCGATGTGCCGCTCTATGTCGCGGGCCTGCCGATCTTCTCGAAAACCTATTACGCCACGCGGCCCTTCGATGAATCGACGCTCGATACTCCGCTCGGCTCCGGCCCTTACAAGGTCGGAAAGTTTGAAGTCAATCGCTTCGTCGAGTTCGAACGGGTCAAGGATTGGTGGGGAGGCGATCTTCCCGTGGCGCGCGGCAGCTATAATTTCGATGTCGTGCGCTACGAATTCTACCGCGATCGCGACGTCGCCTTCCAGGGATTTTCCGCGAAGAATTATCTTTATCGCGAGGAGTTCACGTCGCGGGTTTGGGCGACGCGTTATGATTTTCCGGCCGTGCGCGATGGGCGCGTCAAACGCGAAATCTTGCCGGATGAAACGCCATCCGGAGCGCAGGGCTGGTTCATCAATACCCGCCGCGACAAATTCAAGGACGCGCGCGTGCGCGAGGCGCTGATCCAGGCATTCGATTTCGAATGGACCAACAAGACCATCATGTACGGCGCCTATGCGCGCACCCATTCGCCGTTCCAGAATTCCGATATGGTGGCGAGCGGGCCGCCGTCGCCGGAGGAACTCAAGCTACTCGAGCCGTTTCGCGGTCAAGTGCCGGACGAGGTCTTCGGAGCGCCGTTCGTGCCGCCGGTCTCGGACGGCTCCGGACAGGACCGCAGTCTCCTGCGCAAGGCGCAGCAGTTGCTGCAAGACGCCGGTTTGCCGGTCAAGGATGGCAAGCGGCTGTTGCCGAATGGTGAAATCTTCCGGATCGAATTTCTCGTCGACGAGCCGTCATTGGAGCCGCACCACGCGCCTTATATCAAGAATTTGGGGACGCTCG
>DATHPL010000070.1:0-3642 GCA_035483915.1 Bradyrhizobium sp. | reverse complement strand
CGAATGCAGCATGCCCGAGACCGGGCCGCGCGCGCCGGCGCGGACATTGGTCGCAGTCCGTGCGATGGTGCCGGTGACGCAGATGCCGCCGAACAGCGCCGAGCCGATATTGGCAAACCCCTGCGCCACCAGTTCGCAATTCGAGCGATGCCTGCGGCCAGTCATGCCGTCGGCCACCACCGCCGACAGCAGGGACTCGATGGCGCCGAGCAGAGCGAAGGCAATGGCATCCGGGAAGACCGCCTGCATCTTCGTCAACAAGAACGAAGGCCATGCGGGCGAAGGCAATTGCCGGGGAATGCCGCCGAAGCGGGTGCCGATGGTTTCCACCGGCAGCGACAGCGCCCAGGTCGCGAGCGCGGCAACCACCACCGCAATCAGAATGCCGGGCCAGTGGGGCCGAAGCGCGCGCAGGGCGACGATGACGGCAATGCTGAGGGTGGCGATCGCAATCGCCGAATAGTTGGCGGTCGGAAGCGCACCCGCCAGCGCTTCCAGCCTCGGGATGAATTCACCCGGTTCCTTTCCCGCAAGTGTGATGCCAAGCAGATCCTTGAGCTGGCTTGTGAAGATGATGACAGCGATCCCGGCAGTGAAACCCACCGTCACCGGATACGGAATGAATTTGATGTAAGTGCCGAGCCGCAATAAACCCGCCGCGATCAGAAATACCCCGGCCATTGAGGTGGCGAGGATTACGCCGTCGACGCCGTGACGTTCTGCGGTCAACGACACCAGCACGATGAACGCTCCGGCAGGCCCGCCGATCTGAAATCGGCTGCCGCCCAAAAGCGAAACGATGAAGCCGCCAACCACGGCGGTATAGAGCCCGCGATCGGGGGTCACGCCGGAGGCGATCGCGATCGCCATCGACAGCGGAAGGGCGACGATCGCCACCGTCAGGCCGGAGGTCACGTCGGCGCGAAGGTCCGCAAAGCCGTACCCTTCACGCAGGACCGTGACCAGTTTCGGTACATAAAGTTCGGCGAAGGTCGGTTGATGCGTTTGGCGCACTCGCTCGTGTGCGGTGCTCATTCCCCTCACTGCTCCTGTTCAGGTCGCGAAATCGCCACCGCAACGATGCCAGGTCACTCGTCATATTCGACGTGGCGAACCCGGCTCCTTCAATCGCACCCCGCGTCCACCATCCTCGCTGCGCGCATGTTCACCGATCAGTTCGACACCGGCGCGATTGAGCGCATCGACCACCCTGGTCAGGGATTCGACGACGCCGCGGACATTGCCGACGCTCGCTTCCATCCGCTGGATGGTCGGCAGCGAAACCCCGGCGAGTTCCGCGAGCGTCCTCTGGTCGATGCCCAGCAAAGCCCGCGCCGCTCTCATCTGGAAGGACGTGATCACTGGTCAGTCCATTGAAAAGAATGATAAATGATATGTAATGCGCTTACAATGATGTAAAAAACATCAATTGGCAAGCGCGAATGGGTGTCCAAAAGAAGTCCGCCGTTCCCGATCAGGAAACGGCGGATTGAACCCGGGTGCGCCCTGGCGAAAGCCCGCTACGCCGCGACGCGGTTGGCAGCGATGATCTGGTCGGCGGCCCTGCCCGTGACCTCCGCCATGCGGTCGAACTGCCGCGTGAAACTGCCGGCGCCGGCGGTGGCGGAGCGCAACTCCACGATCAGTTCGCCGATCTCGGCCTCGGGCATCATCGCGCGAACGCGATCCCATCCCGGCCAGCCCTCACGGGTGTCGAAGCCGAGAATTTGTCCGCGCCGTCCCGACAGGATGGCGTTGATCTTCGCCGTCGCGTCGGTCGGGCAAACGATGTCGACGATGTGGATCGGCTCCAGCAGCACCGGCTGGCACTGCGGCAGCGCTTCGCCGACACCGATCCGCGCCGCGGTGCGGAACGCAAGGTCCGACGAATCCACGCTGTGATAGGAGCCGTCGGTCAGCGTCACCTGCACGTCGATGACAGGGAAGCCGAGCGGCCCGCGCAACAAGGCGTCGACAACGCCTTCCTCGACAGCCCCGATATAATTCCGCGGCACCGCGCCGCCGACAACCTTTTCGTGAAATTCGAAACCACCGCCACGCGGCATCGGCTTGACCTCGAGCACGACGTCGCCGAACTGGCCGTGTCCTCCGGACTGCTTCTTGTGCCGGCCGCGCTGGGTGATCGGCTTGCGGATGGTTTCCTGATAGCCGATCGCCGGAGGATGCGATTTGACGTTGACGCCGAAGCGGTCTCGTAGGCGTTCCAGCGCAACCCGCAGATGCATCTCGCCCTGTCCCCACAGCACGCTGTCGTGGGTGCGCGGGTTCTGCAGCATGGTCAACGACGGATCTTCCTCGTTCAGCCGCAGCAACGCCTGGCCGAGCTTGACGTCGTCCTTGCGGTCGGCCGCGGCAACGGCCATCGCGAGCACCGGGGGCAACGGTTCGACATGCACCAGCGCCTGCGGCGCAGTCTTGCCGCTCGACAACGTGTCACCGGTCTTCACCATGTCGAGCTTGCCGAGCGCGACCGTTTCGCCGGTTTCCGCCAACGACCGCTTGTTTTCCTGGCCGACATAGAGAGCGGAGATGCCCGATACCCGGCCGGCTTCGCCCGACGAGGCTTGTAACGTGGAGCCGTCATCGAGATGTCCGGCCAGCACGCGCGCGAACGACAGCTTGCCGCCGTGTTGCAGATGCACCGTCTTGAACACATAAGCGAGCGCATCTTTCGACGAAGCCACGCCG
This sequence comes from Bradyrhizobium sp., assembly GCA_035483915.1. Taxonomy (GTDB): domain Bacteria; phylum Pseudomonadota; class Alphaproteobacteria; order Rhizobiales; family Xanthobacteraceae; genus Bradyrhizobium. Next base: position 933 of record DATHPL010000070.1, on the reverse strand, counting down.
AGCCGCTTGGCCGTCTCGGCGACGCCGGGCACTTCATGCCGGAGCGCCTTCATCAAACGCAACACACCATGTTCTCGCGCGGCGGAGCCAAGCAGCACCGGACAGATCAGCCCCTCACGCAATTCGCGGGCGAGGTCGTCGAATACCGCGTCGCGCGGCGGCTGGATATCCTCCAGCAGTTGCTCCATCAGCGCGTCGTCGTGATCGGCGAGCTTCTCCAGCATCGAGAAGCGCGCCTCCTTCTCGCGGTCGAGATCGCCGCCTTCGAGCGCAACGATTTCGGACGCCTTGTGCTCGCGATAGACAAAGGCGCGTTCCAGCGCCAGATCGACGAAGCCCGCGATCAGATCGCCGTTCCAGATCGGGATCTGGCGCAGCACCAACGGAATCCTCGAGGCCGGCTGCAAGGTCGCGAGCGTCTCGCGAATGCGTTTGTTGGCGCGATCGATCTTGTTGAGAAACAGAAAACGCGGAATGCCCAAATCTTCCAGCTCGCGCAGGATGAGCTGAAGTTGCGGCAACTTCTTCTCGTCGGCCTCGCAGACCACGACGGCCGCATCGACGGCAGGAAGTGCCGCACGCATGTCGTGGGCGAATTCGACCGAACCGGGACAATCGATGAACGTGTAACTGTCACCCATGAAGTTGGCGGTGACGGCCGTCAGTCCAACGCCCATTTTGTGACGGCGCGCTTCGGCACTTGAATCACCGACGGAAGTTCCGGCATCGACGCTGCCGGCGCGCGAGGTTGCGCCGATCCGTGCCAGTATCGCTTCTAGAAGTGTGGTCTTACCGCTTTGGAAAGGGCCCACCAGTGCGATGCACCGTGGACCGCGGGGACTTCTGACGTCTTGTCCCATTGCCGCCTCCTCATGTGGAGCTCGGCCCGTGATTGGGTCGGCAAGGGTCTATGCTCTTCCTCCGTCACGAATT
>DATHPL010000069.1:0-2217 GCA_035483915.1 Bradyrhizobium sp. | reverse complement strand
TCCCGGGCTTGCCCAGCCGTAGCTCGCGAAGCGAGCGAAGGCTGGTGGAGCCAGGCGGGATCGAACCGCCGACCTCTTGCATGCCATGCAAGCGCTCTCCCAGCTGAGCTATGGCCCCGTCAGAAACCACACGCCTTGGGCGACGCGCGGCTTACAACGACCCTGAACATAGTTCAGGGCCGATCTCAAGTCTCCTCGTCGCCGCCGACATCGCCGATGATATCGGTCACATCCTCATCGCCTTCTTCTTCGTCGGCGATGAAGGTGGAGTCGTCGTCGTCATCGTCCTCGATCGTCTCGTCGATTTCGATGTCGTCCTCGGATTCTGGAACGACCGCCTTGACCTTGCCGGTGTTCTCCTCGGCATCGGCCTCCTCGAGCGGCACCAACTCCTCAGTCTCCACCGGCTCCGGCGTTGCTTCGGCGGCGGCTGCTGCCGCGGCGCTGGCACGCGCAGCATCACCGCGAACCGCTCGAGGCGGCGCCACCGGCGCGATCGGGACGACCTCGCCCGTATAGGGCGATATCACCGGGCTCTTGTTGAGGTCGTAAAATTTCTTACCCGTCGTCGGGCAAATACGTTTGGTTCCGAGATCGGATTTGGCCACGTGTGGAATCCTGGGAGTCTTTGGAAAATCGGTGCTTCACTTGGCTAGTTGGCACGCCGCTGTCAATAGTGCTTTGCGCAAGACGGCGCCGGACGTGACGTGGCGCGTCAGCCGGTGCTAGAAGGCGGCCGCAAGCCTCCCAGCTCTGACATTCGCATCCTTTCGCATCCGGCTCGCCGAGGGATGTCAGAATCACAGGGACCCGAGCAACTACAGGATTCTAGTAAGGTTTTGGATTTGGTATGGGTGTTGAGCGCTCACAGCGATAGCGATACCAATGCCGAAATCCTCCGCTCTCAAGGACACAATCTTGACCCATTCGGATCGTGCCGACGATCATAAAACCCCCCTTCAGGCCCGCAGCAGCGGCCCCCTGACCGGACGGGTTCGCGTTCCCGGTGACAAGTCGATTTCGCACCGGGCCCTGATTTTGGGCGCACTGGCCGTTGGCGAGACCCACATATCGGGACTTTTGGAGGGCGAAGATGTCCTCAATACCGCCAGTTCGATGCGGGCTTTGGGCGCCAAGGTCGAACGGACCGGCGACTTTGCCTGGAAGGTCGCGGGCGTAGGTGTCACCGGGTTTGCCCAGCCGGAGGGGCCGCTCGATTTTGGCAATTCCGGCACCGGATGCCGGCTGGTGATGGGCGCGGTCGCCGGCTGTCCGATCACAGCGGTGTTCGACGGCGACGCCTCGCTGCGTTCAAGGCCGATGCGGCGGATACTCGATCCCCTCGAATTGATGGGCGCGCGGGTTGCAAGCGGTGGCCAAGGCGGCCGGTTGCCGTTGAGTCTGGCCGGCGCGCGCGATCCCTTGCCGATCCTCTACCGGACGCCGGTTGCTTCCGCGCAAATCAAATCCGCGGTGCTGTTGGCCGGCCTCGCCGCGCCGGGCGTGACCACGGTGATCGAAAACGAAGCCAGCCGCGACCACACCGAACTGATGCTGCGTCATTTCGGAGCGCAGATCGTCTCAATGCCGGAGGGCAAGCACGGCCGCAAGATCGCGCTCACCGGTCAGCCCGAGCTGCATGGTGAAAAGGTCGTCGTGCCTGCCGATCCGTCCTCGGCCGCCTTTCCGATCGTGGCGGCGCTGATCGTCGAAGGCTCGGACCTTATTTTTCCGGACGTCATGACCAATCCGCTGCGCACCGGGCTATTCACGACGCTGCGCGAGATGGGCGGGTCGATCGAGGAGCGCGATGTTCGCGCCGATGCCGGCGAGCCGATGGCCGAGCTGCGCGTGCGCGGCTCGAAATTGAAAGGCGTCGAGGTTCCGCCTGAACGCGCGCCCTCGATGATCGACGAGTATCTGGTGCTGGCGGTGGCGGCGAGCTTTGCCGAAGGCACCACCATCATGCGGGGCTTGAGCGAATTGCGGGTCAAGGAATCCGATCGGCTAGCCGCCACGGCCGACATGCTGCGGGTCAACGGCGTCAAGGTCGAGATTTCGGGCGACGACCTGATTGTCGAGGGCAAGGGCCATGTGCCCGGCGGCGGTCTGGTGGCCACCCATATGGACCACCGGATTGCGATGTCGGCGCTGGTGATGGGGCTTGCGTCCGACGAGCCGGTTACGGTCGACGATACGGCCTTTATCGCCACGAGC
>DATHPL010000068.1:0-19080 GCA_035483915.1 Bradyrhizobium sp. | reverse complement strand
GGCGCCGGCGCCGATCACGGTGTGGATTTCGTCGATGAACAGGATCGCATTCGGATGCGCTTCGAGTTCCTTGAGCACCTGCTTCAGACGCTCCTCGAAGTCGCCGCGATAGCGCGTGCCCGCCAAGAGCGTGCCCATGTCGAGCGAAAACACCGTCGCCGCCGACAGGACTTCCGGCACCTCGCTGTCAACGATGCGCTTCGCAAGGCCTTCCGCAATCGCGGTCTTGCCGACGCCGGCTTCGCCGACGAACAGCGGATTGTTCTTTTGCCGGCGGCAAAGTACCTGGATCGCCCGGTTGATTTCGGAGTTACGCCCGATCACCGGATCGATCTTGCCGTCGCGCGCCTTTTTGTTGAGGTTGACGCAATAAGTCTCGAGCGCCTCACCCTTCTTCTTGGAATCCTCGTTGCCCTTGGTCTCTGTCTCTTCGTCGACACCGCGCACGGGGCGGGCTTCCGAGACGCCGGGCCGCTTGGCGATCCCATGGCTGATATAGTTGACCGCGTCGTAACGGGTCATGTCCTGCTCTTGCAGGAAATAGGCGGCGTGGCTCTCGCGTTCGGCGAAGATCGCGATCAGCACATTGGCGCCCGTGACCTCCTCGCGCCCCGAGGACTGCACGTGAATGACCGCGCGCTGAATCACGCGCTGAAAGCCCGCGGTCGGCTTGGCGTCATCGGCGCCGTCGGTCACCAGATTTTCGAATTCGGTTTCGAGATAGTTGACAAGGCTGGTGCGCAGCTTGTCGAGATCGACGCTGCATGCGCGCATCACGGCCGCTGCATCGCTGTCATCGATCAGCGACAGCAACAGATGTTCGAGCGTCGCATATTGATGATGACGCTCATTTGCAATCGCCAGTGCGCGATGCAGGGATTGTTCTAAGCTCTGGGAAAAAGTCGGCATTCGCTTCCTCTGTGGCCCCTGGCCATCATGATCGCCGTTGGCCGGTGAGGCAACAACAACCTTTGTCATATATAGTTGCGTACGATCGTGGCAAAAGACCGCCTCGCATATTTCTCCCCGCACGCTGATGTGAGGGGACAGTTTTACCCGTGATTTTCCGGGTTAACGGAATCTCGCCGATGCAAGACCCGTTCCGATTTCAGGCTGCGAAAAACTGGAATAGGTAAAAGCCCGGCCTTTTGGCCGGGGCGCGCAACGTCACTTCTTTTCCATCACGCATTGCAGGGGATGCTGGTGCTTCCGCGCAAAGTCCATCACTTGCGTTACTTTCGTTTCGGCGATCTCGTAGGTAAAAATGCCGCACTCGCCGATGCCGTTATGATGGACGTGCAACATGATCTTGGTCGCGGCCTCGACATCCTTCTGGAAGAATTTTTCCAGCACATGAACGACAAACTCCATCGGCGTGTAGTCGTCGTTCAGGATCAGGACCCGGTAGAGATTGGGCCGTTTGGTTTTCGGTTTGACCTTGGTGATAACGGAGGTAGCCGGTCCGCCGGTTCCGCCCGAGCGGTTTTCATCGTTGGCCATTCGGGGAGAGAATGCGACAATCGACGACAGGTGCGGATCAGGGCTGGTTATCAAGCGTAACATGACAGGAGTGTTTTGAAGTCCTCTGGGAAGCGACAGAAACCATCGGCCAATTCCGAAACACCCTACCGACCGTCTACCCCGTGCCAGCGTGGCCCATGGCCGGCAGCACGAACAGGAATATGGGTCCGGCCTAGTCCGCCCGCAAGCTCGTAAAATGTTCACGGATCGCTCGGCTTGCAGCAAACCCGATTCCCCGCACAGCGTTCCCGAACAGACTAGTCAATTCGTTTCGCTTTGACAAAGCTGGTCGCGCCCAGCGCGGCTCCAGCCAAATCGGCAATTCTCGAATCGGCAGTGACTTGAGAATTTGCGGTCATCCTCCGTCGCTTCGGCGGGTATTTCGCGATGTTGGCCTTTGCGGCCGCGCGCTCCGGAAGCCAACAGGCGTCATATGCGGCTGTGGATAAGGACCGCTTTGGTTGTCGGCGCGACAGAGCGGCCAGCACAAGGCACAACGGCAATTGTGCATTGCACAAAGGAAGCTTGCTGTTACATTGAAAGCTGAGAATCCCGTGCTTTCCCGCAAGCCTTCCTTAATCATTTGGAAACCCCAGCCCCCTACCCTGATTCTCCGGGCCTGCTCGATTGGGGGCGGGCTCGGAAATCTGTTTGTGAACAGCGTCTTAGCTAGAATGGCGGACTGTCGGCCGACGGGAGCGGGGCTAAATTCCCGCTGTCGGTTTCTGAACAGGGAAACGTCACCAGGCCGTCGGGCATAATTTGGCCTCACGAAGCGGTGATCTAGACAGAAAATGGGACGGGAAAGTTCATGCTTCGGACCAAATTGGTTACCTCGCATCGCTGGCGGGTTTGCTCTTTCGGGTTTGTCGCGGTCGCAGCCGCAGTCGCCTTCACCACCGATACCGCCGAAGCGCGCCACCGGCACTACGGTCACCACGTACGCCATTACCACTCGGAGTCGCACGAGGATTACAGCCCGGCGTTCTCCTCGATCATCGTCGACGGCAATTCCGGCGCGACGCTGACGTCGACCAATCCCGACGCGAGCCGCCATCCGGCCTCCCTGACCAAAATCATGACGCTTTATCTGCTGTTCGAGCGCCTCGACGCCGGCAAGATCAAGCTCGATACCGAAATGCCGGTGTCAAAACACGCCTCTGAACAGGACCCGACCAAACTCGGCTTGATGCCCGGCCAGACCATCCGCGTCGAAGACGCGATCAAGGGACTGGTGACACGCTCCGCCAACGACGCCGCCGTCGTGATCGCCGAAGCGCTCGGCGGCAGCGAAGACGATTTCGCCAAGCAGATGACCCGCAAGGCGCATATGCTTGGGATGAGCAAGACCACCTATCGCAACGCATCGGGTCTGCCCGATGACGAGCAGGTGACGAGCGCGCGCGATCAGGCGACGTTGGGCCGCGCGATCCAGGACCGCTTTCCGCGCTATTATCGCTATTTCTCGACGGCGGAGTTCACCTTCCGCGGTCATTCGATTGCCAACCACAATCATCTGCTTGGCTCGGTCGAAGGCGTCGATGGAATCAAGACCGGCTATACCCGTGCCTCCGGCTTCAATCTCGTGACATCGATGCGCCGCGGCAACCGCCATCTGGTCGGCGTCGTCATGGGCGGCCGCAGCGGCGGCTCGCGCGATGCCATCATGCGCGGCCTTCTGGCGGAAAATCTCGAAAAGGCCGCGACCAAGCGCACGGTCGCCGCGATCACCGAGCGCAATCCGTCCGATTCCAACACGGACGTCGCCGACGCCGACGAAGCGGCCCCGGCACCGCTCCCAGCGCAGCCTGTCCAGTCCACGCCGGTTTCGATCGTTCCGGCTCCGTCGCGACCGGCCGCCGCCGCGTCGCTGATGTCGCAAGCCAGGGCCGACGTGTCGTCGGTTAAATCCGACGCCAAAAACGAACAGACGAAAACCGAGCCCGCGCCGCTGACGAGCGGCGTCATCCAGGCCCAGGCGATCGCCGCCATCCCCGGCTCGTCCGAACCGATGAAGCCGGTCAAAGTGAAGACCGTCCAGATCAAGGCCGGCCAGACCAAATTGGCGGCTGCGGGTCCGGCCCAGCCGGCTCCGCCGGTCACGAGCGCCATACCGGCCCGGACCGACGTCCCCGAAAGCTCGAGCGCGATCGTTGCCAAGGCTGAGAACGGCAAGGCCGACAGCGGAAAGACCGATACGGGCACCATCAACGCCGCACGCACCGACCTGCCGCCGCAACCTGCGGGCCACGGCACGGGTAACGGCATTCTCGGCGTCTTGCCCGCCTCCAGTCTTTCCTCCGCACCGCCTTCGCAGGCGATGGCCTATGCCGATCCCTCGCCTCGCACCCCCTCAACCCCGACCGCCCAGCCGAACACCGCGAGCAAGCCCGAAGTGACCCACACCGGATGGATCATTCAGGTTGGCGCACTCGAGAGCGAAAGCGAAGCGCTTCAGCGGATCGAGGCCGCCCGCAACAAGGCGCATGGCCTTCTCAACAAGGCCGATTCATTCACTGAACCGGTAGTCGCCAAGGACGATCGGAAACTATTCCGGGCCCGCTTTGCCGGCCTCGACCGCGATCAGGCCGAAGCGGTCTGCAAGATCCTGAAACGCAGCGATATTTCCTGCATCACGGTTCACAACTAAGACAAAAGGCAACGAAATCCTGTACGGGCGGCCTCTTCGTGGGGCCGCCCGTTTCGTTTGCAACCTATCGTCAAGATTTTGCGGTTAAGCCTTAGGGGTAGGAAACCAGCCACGCCGGGTAACGGCGGGCGATCACGGCGTCAGACGGACAGAAGCACTTCTCGGCTCTCAGCGTTTGATGGCGTGCCGGAGTTAGTTGCGATGCGTGCGAAGCAAAACTTCCTTGGCCTCGTTTACACGGGCAGCGAGGTACGTCGACCCCCCTTGGTCGGGATGCAGTTTCTTCATGAGCCCACGATGGGCACGGCCGATTTCGTCCCGCCCCGCCCCCGGCTTCAGGCCAAGGATCTGATAGGCCTCCTCGTCCGTCATTTTACTGCCCGGCGCCGTGCCGCGTTGCCGGCCTGCCGCGTCTCCTTGCGCGTTCTGACGCCAGGCGGGAAACCGGCGGTCCAGATAGCTTTCAAGTAACGACACACTCTCGGCGTCCAGTTCGCCAAACATCGCCAACAGCGCCGGAAGATCGAAATCCCCGAGCGAACGACCGGCGTTGGGCCCGGAAATGATCGTCCCGGTCAGCGCGTTGGTGTCGTGATCGAGCGTCATCTCGAAAAACGGGGAGCGCACGCGCGAGGCCTGGCCGTTCGAACGCTGCCCGCCGCCACCACCAAATAGTCCGGCGATTTGGCCAAAACCCGGCGTTCCGAACGGCGCCCAACCCAATAGCCCGGCGCCGAAGATGCCGAGCGGGAGCGCGACCGCAAGTTCACCCTTGATGCCGGTGAAGGCGGCCACCGCCAGCGCCAGCACGCCGCCGCCGATCTTGACCGCACGCGCAAGCACGGCCGGATTGGCAGCGCGGAACATCTGCAGCAGCAAATAGAGAACGATAACAGCGAGGGCGCCTGCGACCAGTGTGGGCATGGCTGCAATATAGTTGCAGCGGTCGAAAAAAGCATGCCCGCCCCACCTTTTGGAGGCACGCGGTCAAAAAAGCGCGTTGGCGCTGCTCTAACGTGCCCCTATCATTCGAGATCCAGGCAACTCGATCGGGAGCGCAACATGACGGTGCAGGGTTTGACGACCATCAAAAGCAGCCATGCGCCGCGCGAGACCATGAACCGGCTGGAAGCCGCGGTCACCGCAAAGGGCCTGACGGTGTTTGCCAGGATTGATCACGCCGAGGGCGCCTCGGCGGCGGGCCTCTCGCTGCGGCCGACAGAAGTTCTGATCTTCGGCAATGCCAAGGGGGGCACGCCCTTGATGCAGGCCGTCCAGACGATTGGGATCGATCTCCCGCTCAAGGCGCTGGTTTGGCAGGATGCCGCGGGCGACACTTGGCTGTCCTGGAACGATCCCGCCTGGCTCGTAGCGCGGCACGGCGCAAGCGGAGCCGAAGCTGTCGCCGGCAAGCTGGGCGCTGTGTTGGACGACGTCGCCAAGGCCGCTACGGCCGCGTAACTGCAGTCACTTCATCTGGCCCAACAACCTGGCCGCCCCGCTTTCGCTCCGCGACATCAGCAGCAGCGCTTCGCGCCCACCGGCTGCATAAGCCGCTGCGGCGCGCAACAGCTCTCGCAACTGTGCGGCAGCACCTGGATCGAACCGCGACCACGCTCCACCCGTGAGTCGCGCAATTTCCCGGAATGCCTGCTCGACCGCGGCATCATGCCCCTCCTGAAACATGAACACGGGCACCTTGAGCAAACCTAGCTCGCCAGCTTTCACGCAGAGGTCGTCGACGTTTTCCTCCATGGCGTCGCCGACGAACACCACGGCCCGGACGCCGGACGCCACCGCTTCGCGGCGCGCCTCGGACAATACTTTGCCGATCTGGGTGTTGCCGCCGCGGCAATCGATTTTACCCATGAGTTTCGCCAACGCGGCGCTATCGGAGATCCAGCCGGAGGCACGGCATTCATTCAAGCCCCGATAGTAGACCAGACGGATGTCGAGGCTGCCGAGCGAAGCCGCCTCCCGAAACATGTCGGCCTGCAGGGCACAGGCCATGTCCCATGTCGGTTGACGGCTCATGGTGGCGTCGAGTGCGAAGACCAGGCGACCCTTGCCGCCGGCCGTAAAAGGCGACATCGCCTTCGCTTTGGCAACGAAGGCGGCAATGTCGTCGGACGTCGACGACTGCGGCTTCGGCAACGAGTTGCCCTCGCGGTCGCGCGCTATTCTGCTATCGGATTTTGAGTTGTTGGGCTCGCCGGCCATTTCATGCTCCCGCAACCCAATGTGGGTTGGGGTGTTGAGCCGGTCAATGCGCTGATGTCACCGGACGACGCCTAAAAGAGGCGCCGATCAGTTGTGCGCGACTGGCGCGTAGGGCGCAACCGGACCGGCGTCGGTCATCACCGGTGGCGAACCGGTTTCGGCCGGCCGTAGATCGCTGTCATCGTCCAGCATCTTGTCCAGCATTCCCTGGATCGTCGTCTTGGCCTCGTCGGAGCCGGTATCACGCATGTCATTGTGCTGGAACGAGGTGCGCACCACCGTGATTCCGGCTTTCGCGCAGATTTCGTCGTCCGGGATGACGCCGGGATCCGGCTTGAAGACGGGGTCTTTCGAACGGAAGGAAATGATCTTGAACCGACCATCGGTCATGAACGGCACGCGCAGGTTATCCAGCGTGACGACCTTCTTGATCTGCTCGGGATACAGCTTGGCGAAATACATCGAGATATCGCCGCCGTTGGAGTGCCCGACCATGGTCAGGTGATCGTAATCGGCGTTGGGTTGAACCGTCCTCAGTTCTTCGATCGCAAAACGGATGTTGGCAACACCCCGGTGATACTGCGGCAGGCGCCCGACATAGAGCTCGCCGACCTTGGTCACGAGCGGCGCATCGGTTGCGAGGTCGTGCTGGATGCTCGCGACCATGTAGCCGCGCGCGGCAAAGAGGTTTGCCAGGAAGGAGTATTCCGTGAACTTGACGGTATTGCCGTGATTGAGGATCACCACCGGCAGCTTGATCATGCCGGCATTCGCCTGCAATTCACGGTCGCGACGAACAGCGACGTCGATTTCAACCGGCCGATCGCCGCGCGCCGGATCATGAAACATCAGAGTCTCATGGCGGATCGCCCATTTGCTTGCGGTGAAATAGCCCACCGAAACCACAGCCGACAGGGAAAGTAGAACGGCAATTCCACGTTTCATGTTCGCCCTCTGCGGGACCACATTGACTGCCCGGACATAACGTCCAGACTCTCTTCTGGGTCACACTTTCCTAATATAATTCACGCTGCCGTGACGGAAAGACCAAATATTGGCACTTTGCCGCCCGGTCATTGTGCGATGCACTATTTCCAGAGCACGAAAATCCCCGGAAACGCCCCCGCCCAACGCGCGCAGAGATGGGCATTCAAGGTCAAAAACGGGTTCAGACTTTAGGTAAAAGCCCGGTAAATCAAGGCCCTGGTAAACCACCGCTTAGTCCGATCCCGAAAATTCGACGGAAATTCGAGAAACGGTGTTGGTTCCGGCCGGCATGATCTCAGGCACCGATGATGTCGTGGAGTTCCAGCGGCTTGTCGACCTGACTGAACCACTCGGCGCGATTGGCGGCGCGGCGGCGGCCACGTTCGTCCAACGGCAATTTGAGCTGGCGCAACAGGCTCGTGACTTCCTCGCGCGCCGTGACGTGCCCGAGGTTCGGACGGGTGCCCAGCGTTTCCTCATCGAGGTCGTCGAGCGCGGTCAGGCCGCGCGGGAAAAATTCGCGGTACACCACCCGCTCGGCAAACCCGTCAATCGAACGAAAGCCGAGCCGCAACGACAACTCCTTCAATCCGTCGGCGACCAGCTGCTTATTTCGCGATCCCAGCATCGACAGGCGGTTGCGAACGACGATCCAGTCGGTGCTGACACCATCGATCTGCCGGCGCCGGCGCCGCATATCGCGCACCATCTCGGAATAGTGGCTTTCGCCGGTCACCGAATAGGTCTCGGGGTCGACGGTTCCAAGGACGTCGAAGTCGAGGAAGCTGTCGTTGATCGGGGTGACCAGCGTATCGGCCATCGAATGCGCCAGCCGCATCAGGTAGCTGTCGGAACCCGGCGTATCGATCACGATAAAATCGAAACAGTGCTCGACCGCCCTCACTGATTCTTCGAACTGCTCGAATTCGGTGGTCTCGTTTTCGGCGATTTGCATGGTCTGGCCGAGCTTGATACAGCGGTGCACCGGAAACTCGAGATCGAGACCGGTCCGGTTTGCCCATGCGCGGCGGTTGTTGATGTAGCGGGTGAAGCTTTGCTGGCGGCAATCGAGGTCGATGGTGGCGACGCGCTGGCCGGCCTTCAATAAAGCGACGGCGATGTGCAACGCGGTGGTGGACTTGCCCGAGCCACCTTTTTCATTGCCCAGCACAACGACATGAGCCGAGCCTGATTGACCCTGACTAGTCTGCAGCAACATGCCTTCGACCCCCCTTTCGTCATCATCAAATTACGCGCGTGCGCGGTCAAGTTAAATGCGCAAACGTCTTCGCAAATCGCAACGAAGCCTGCCGCGATGGTGAATCGCGCGCGTCCCGCATCCGCATGAGGCAGAGATATTTCCCAAGGCGCCGATCGCAGCCGATGCCGATCGGCTGTTGCCACGCTTGGCGACTGGCTGTGGAGCTTGATAGAGTCGGAGCGTGTTCCGCTGCCGCGCCACCACGCCTGACGCTCCCCCTCCCCCGAAGATCGAGACCCGATGCCCTCACGCCCCATGATCGCCCGCACAATTCCCGCGCTGCGCCGCGCGCTCGACGGCCTTCGTGCAAGAAAAGCCTCGATCGCGCTGGTGCCGACCATGGGAGCACTCCATGACGGCCATGTGTCGCTGGTCCGGTTGGCAAAGCAACGCGCCCGTAAAGTGGTGGTGTCGATCTTCGTGAACCCGACTCAGTTTGCACCAACGGAGGATTTCGGATCCTACCCGCGGACCTGGAAGACCGACCTCGCCCGGCTGACGGCGGAAGGCGTCGATCTGATCTGGAATCCCGACGTCAAGACCATGTACCCGGACGGCTTTGCGAGCCGTATTATTACGGATGGACCGGCAACCGCGGGGCTCGAGGATCGCTTCCGGCCGCATTTCTTCGGCGGTGTCGCCACCGTCGTCGGGAAGCTCTTCACGCAATGCCGGCCGGACGTCGCCATTTTCGGCGAAAAGGATTTCCAGCAGTTGCGGGTGGTGGCGCGCATGGCCGCCGACCTTGATCTCGGCGTCAAGGTGATCGGTTCCAAAACCGTGCGCGAGCGCGATGGGCTCGCGATGTCCTCGCGCAACGTCTATCTGTCGCCCGAGGAACGCCACGCCGCACCCGTCTTGTTCAAGGCCATGAAGGAAACAGCGCGCCAATTGCGCGCCGGGGAAGACCTTCAAGCCGCGCAGGCCAGCGCCATCGAGACGATCACCGCCGCGGGATTTGCGATCGATTATTACGAGACGAGGCACGCCGAATCGCTGGCGCCGGTCACCTCGATCAAGGACGGCCGGCTGCGCATCCTGGTCGCCGCCAAAATCGGCACGACCCGGCTGATCGACAATATCGCCGTTTGAGGGCCAGGCAGGAAACCTAGAGCAGGCCGAGATCGCGCAATTCGCGGCGCATCGGCTCGGGCATGGCGGCAACACTTGAAGCCGCCGATTTGGTGAGATCGGGCGGCGCGGCGTCCGCCTCGAAGTAGCGCCAGCCCTGGAAAGCGCGCATCGGACGCGGCGAAACCGAAATTAACTTCGGTTGCATCACCAGGCGGCATCGGCCGATGCCGTCCTTGTCGCGAAACGGCTCGATGGCGATCAGCTTTTCGCGCGCGGCGATTTCGCCGCGAATGACCCAATAGATCGAGCCGCCCGCCAGCAGTTCCTCGACGCGCTTGGGCGTCATCCGCGTGATGTGGATGTGATGGGCCGGCTGGCCTTTGCTTTTGGCGACCTTAATGCGGTCGGCGATCCAGCCTTTGAGATCCTTGACGGATTCGGCGCCGACAGAAAGCTTGATCAGATGGAGCGGCATGTTTTTATATCACTGACTAAGTTGACCTTCGCACTTGCCCGGCCGCGGGTTCGTCAAGCGAATGTCCGAAAACCGGAGAACTAGCGGGGGATCAATCCGAGGAAGCGGACGGCGCTGGCGCGGCTGGAGGCGGAGATGTGGCCGGCGCAGGTGTCGCTGCGCGCACGGGTTTTGGCGCCGGCGGTTTCTTGGCGGCTGCGACTGTCGGCGATGCCGGTGCCGTCAGTGACGTCGGTGCGCCGGGCCGCGGTGACGGCGTGGTCGGCGCTGCAGCCGAAGGCGCGGGCTGCCGCGATGCCGTTGCCGTCGAAGGTTCCGGCGTCATGATACTCACAGGCGGCGTCGAAGAGGCGCTTGGAAATTCGGCGTTGGTCGGCTTGCCGGTCGGCACGCCCGGTATGAGAGTGGCAACTGGCGCCCCGGCGGGCGCCGCCGGCGCGTTCCAAAGCGCCGAATACCGCGCAACCATTCCGTCATAGGTCCGCTCCTCGATATTGGACGCGACACGGCTGCGGTCGGGCAGAGATCTGAACGCGGCGCAATCGAATGGCGTGCAGTGGTCACGAACCATCAGCACCTCGGCCATCAGGCCATACCGGTCCTGCTCCACCGCACGGCGCAGCGCTTCGAGCTCCGGCGTCATGCTCTTGTTGGCGGCCGCCACATCGCCAAACCCCGTCAGGCGGTTAATTTGGCGGGCGGCGTAGGATAGCGCCGCGGCCGTTGCCTCCGGGGACGCGAACACGGCTTTCTCGCAAGCGGCCAGAACCGCCTCTCCGGCCAGATCGTCAACGCAGGCGAGCGCCGGCAGGCCAGCCACCGCCGACGAAGAGCGGCCATCCTCAACCGCGCCGGAGCCCCCTGGGCCGAAACTGCGCGTGGTCGCCGCGAGAGCGATCCCAACGGCCAACAGCGTGATGACCGTCAGCGCGCCGTTCGCTACCGACTTTTCGGCCCGCAGCAGCGTGATGAGCACAATGATGGCGAAAAATCCCGCCGCGGCCAACGTCAGCCACGTCGGAAATACGGGAGAACGCCACATCTGATCGAGCGTGCTGGCCCAGGCCCAGTTCATGCGCGATGTCCCTTAACGCGATGTCCGTCAGCGCGGCAACGGCGCATTCGGCGTTTGCGAGCTTGCGAATCCAAGAACACGAGTGTCCCGATTCCGAAATCCGCAGCATTTTACGGAGCCACGATTCGAACTTCGGAATCGAAAGGACACTAGCAAACCTATTGATCTAGTGTGGCTTTGGTTCACAAGTCCGCACAACGAACTCGCGGCGACAATGCTGCGGACTTCTGAACCGCCACGCTAGCAAGAAAAGACCTTGCGTGACTTGATTCAGAAATCCGCGTGGCATCATGCAGCCAAATGCCGACTTCCAAAGCTCGGCCAACAGCTATTTCTGCGAACGGGGCCTTTTAACGGCAGCGGTGAAACACAAAACCCGTTTCACCCTGATGCATCAGATCAGGAAATCGCGAGCTGACTTTCCTTGGCCACTCGTTCGAACGCCTCGGTCGTGCTCTTGATCCGGTACTGACAGTCATCTCCGTCGGTCGGAAGCAGGCGGATCACCTCATAGGTTCCGCTCGCGCCCGGACGTGCGATATTGCTGGCGGTAAAATAGACGGACTCTCCAACTCTGTATTTGTGCTTCAACGCCCTCTCCATCACGCAAAACGTCAGCTTTCCGCCTTTGGTCCCGCTTGCGTTAGCTGACTGAAACTACAGCGTTATAGCACGCGGCCCGATTTTTTGACCAGCGCGATCCGAACATGGCAAATACGACGATTTTGCAGGATTTTCAGTGAGATAAAGGGCTAGTTGTGGGCCTATCGACCGGCCTGAAGTTCCCGGCGTCGTTGGCCCCAAAAGCCGCGCCAAAACCCGGGGTTCCGGCGGCAAATGTTACCGCCGGGCGTTGGGTTCCCGGCGGTCAAAGATTGTCTTTTCGCGATCAGGCCGTGTGCGGCAGCTTGCCGTCCGGGCTGGCGTGGTCGACGGCGCCGGGAAGCTGCTGCGCTAGGATCTGGGTGATCTGATCGACCGGAATGTTGTACTTGGCGGCGAGTTGCCGGACGGTATCGCTGCCCAGCACCTGTTGCAGTTGTTCCGCGGTGATCGGCAAGTTCTGGCCGTTGCCCAGCCACGACTTCACCTGATCGCCGAGACCCGCCTGCTGCAACTTGGCAACGATGGCGGACAGTCCACCCTGACTGCCGTTACCCAATACCTGGCTCAGCACAACTGGAAGGACGGCGCTCTCCAACTGTCCGAGTGCCCCCTTGAAAGCGGGCGAATTTTCCAATGAATCGAGAATTCCCATGGCCGAACCCCTTTTGGGTTGTAAGCGACGTCGGTTCCAGATTCAGACTTCTTTTGCGTGATGAGGTCAAGCCGCCAATTGGGCCCTTGAGCCCGTTTTGACATCACGACGTGCTTGAGCTACGGCTCGCGGCCAACATCACAAATCCATGACATCAAGAAGAAGCGGGACTGACGGGTCAATCTGTGCGGGACGTTTCTGTGCGGGGGATCGGTTCCACATCGGGCGCTCTCGGACCGATGTCCTGAGGCGGTGCGATTTCGTCCGCCTGCGATTTGAGGCGAGCGGCCTTTTGAACCAATAGCGCCGCGAGTTCCGGGTTGTCTGTCGCACGAGCGAAATTCAACAGCGCCATCATCTGACGCGACAGATACGCCCTACCAACCATCATACACCCCCAACTATGTCTTGCGTCTTGCGTCTTGCGTGCGCTCTCAACGTTCGCACCTGCAATCGGTTTCGTGAAAAGTGCAAAAGTGATCACAGCTTGTTCCATTGGAACGAGCTGTGATATTTTTCACATATCGAATTTTCACATGTCGAAAAAAACCGGACGATCAGACCGTTTCGAATTTCTCGATCACGATCGTCTCGGCAAGACCGGCCTTGGTCCATTCGGCAAACGCAGGCAGCGCCATCATCGTGTCCATGTAGCGTTGCGTCTCCTTGGTCACCGCGACGGCGTAGGTGCGAAAGCGATGGACTACCGGCGCAAACATGGCATCCGCCGCGCCAAAGGCGCCAAACAGAAACGGCCCCGACTGCCGATAACGGTCGCGGCACTCGCCCCAGATTTCCTCAATACGGGCAATATTGGCGCGGGCCTCGGCCGACAGTTGGATCGCTCCGACAGGCCGATGCAGGTTCATCCCGCATTCATTGCGAAGCGCCGCGAACCCCGAATGCATTTCGGCGGACACCGAACGGGCATGCGCGCGGTGAGCAGGATGTTCGGGCCACAGCCGCTTCTCCGGGAAACGCTCGGCGATATATTCGATGATCGCAAGCGAATCCCAGACGGTGACGTCACCATCGACCAGTATCGGCACTTTGCCCGAACGCGAGACATCGAGAATGCGCTGCTTGTCGGCCGCGCCCGTGTAGAGCGAAATGAAAATCTCCTCGAACGGGATGTTGTTGGCGCGCAGCGCGAGCCATGGCCGCATCGACCACGATGAATAGTTCTTGTTGCCGATCACAAGCTTCAGGGTCATTTCGAATCCGTTCTTACTTGCCTGTGCGCTCAAGGCAGGCTTGAAACACGGTCCGTTGCCGCGATCAAGCCATCATGGCAGCATCCCGAAAGCTTCAACAGGGGCGACGCATGCGGGCTTATCTGGTCGATATCCTGGCGGTTGGCTTTTTCGTTCTGGAATGGACGGTGTATGCGCTCACCCTCGAACATAGCGCCTATGGACGCGACAGCCTTTCGGCTCGCATGCATGTCTATCGCGAGGTGTGGATTCGCCGCATGCTCGACCGGGAGGCCCGCATGGTCGATATGCAGATCATGGGCTCGTTGCAGAACGGCACCGCTTTTTTCGCGTCTACCAGCCTGATTGCGGTCGGCGGCGCACTGGCGCTCCTGCGCTCCACGAGCGAGGCGCTGGGCGTGCTGAAGGCGCTTCCCATCGATATCAGCCCGCCGCCGGCGCTGTGGGAAATCAAATGCGTCGGGCTGGTTCTGATTTTCATCTATACGTTCTTCAAATTCGCCTGGGCCTACCGCCTGTTCAACTATGTGGCCATCCTGCTCGGCTCGATGCCACCGGCCTCGCAACGCGACACCCCGCAAGCCGAGGCGCATGTTGTCCGGACCACCCGATTGTTCGAGGCGGCGGGCCGGCATTTCAATCGCGGACAGCGCGCATTCTTTTTTGCGCTCGGCTATCTCGGCTGGTTCGTCAGTCCCTGGGTTTTGTTCGTATCGACGGCGGCCGTGGTGATCGTCACCTGGCGCCGGCAATTTGCCTCCAGCGCCTGGCGGGCGATGGGAAGCTGATCGTAAAGCCGCACAGGCTTGCCGCCGCTGCTCGCCGGTCAGGATTTGGCGAGCGCCGAAAACACCGTGTCTGGCGCATGCGCGATCACGGCCAGCAACGCACGGGCCGGTCCGCGAGGCATGCGTTTGCCCTGCTCCCAGTTGCGGATGGTCTCGACGGGAACGCCGAGGCGGCTTGCGAATTCAAGCTGCGTCAAGCAGGCCCGGCGGCGGAGATCGCGCACCACAGGTGCCGTGCCCGCGTCGGCCGGTGTAGCAGCGAGCGGTAGTTCAGAAGCCGCCACGACAGGCGCGAGCGGAAACTCCTGCCCGTCCCTCAATTCGACAATACGTCCGTCTGCTTTCAGCCGAAGGCGCTGCATTCTCGCCTCATCTTGCGTGCATTGCGGGCCGCAAAAGCCGCCAAGCCATTCGGCCCCTCGATGGTCCAGATATTCCGTGATCCGCGTTAAGGTTCGATTAACGATACTTTTACCGCCGCTCGCGGGCTGGCAGGCGCGGATCCGGCCGGCTTGGTTTGGCAGGCATTGCAATGTCATCTAGGTTTGTTCTCATGCGAAGCTGCAATTCATCCCGGCCTGATCAATCCCGCCCGCAAGTAAGCGTCTGGTTGCCTGTTATCGTGATCTGCGTGGCCTTGATTGGGCAGGCCTCGATCTCGCCCGCTTTCGCCGCGACCGCCCACGCAGCGCCGTGCCCGCGTCCGGGGACGCTTGGCACGTCGCGGGTGCTTGAGGTCGATGTCGCTACCACGCCACGGGTCGGGCTTCAGAGCTTTCCGGAAACCTTGCCGCTTGCCGACCACGAAGTGGTGCTGACCTTCGATGACGGCCCCTGGCCGCCGACAACATCGAAGGTGCTCGCGGCACTGGCGCAGGAATGCGTCCGGGCAACCTATTTCTTGATCGGAGAGCATGTGTCTGAACATCCGGACATCGTGCGCCGGATTGCGGCCGAAGGGCACACCGTCGCCACTCACACCTGGTCACATCCCAACATAATGCAGATCAAGCACGAGGAAGCGATCGCGCAAATCGACCACGGCATTTCGGCGCTGGAAACGGTGCTGCACGGAACGGCATCGACGACCCCGACTACGCCGTTTTTCCGCTTCCCCGGCTTTCAATCGACGCCTGCGACGCTCGATCTCTTACAATCGCGCGGAATCGTGGTATTCGGCGCCGATCTTTGGGCCAGCGACTGGAATAAGATGACCCCAAAGCAGGAGTTGAAGCTGATCACGGACCGCCTCGAGGCCGCAGGCAAGGGAATCATCCTGTTCCATGACACCAAAACTCACACGGCTGCGATGATGCCCGCCTTCTTGCGATATCTTCGCGACAACGGCTATCACGTTGTCCACGTAAAACCGGCTGAACCTGTCGCCTCCGTAACCCACTAAAGACCTGAAAACATGTGTGGACGTTCGACAATTCAGGCCGCATTCACATTGCAGCGTGTCATGATGGGTCCGGTCTTAAAGCATGGGTGACGAAAGCTTCTTCATGAGCGGCGCATGGCGTGGCGTAGGGTTCTGGCGGCAGGCGGCCTTGGCTTGCGGTCTCCTTGCCGGTTTTGCCATCCACCCCGCCTCTGCCGCCGATTGCCCGGGCAACCCGAACGCGCTCGGAACGTCGCGCACGCTGGTGGTCGATCCCCGGGAGCATCCCCGTATCGGCACCATGCAATATCCGGAGACGCTGCCGCTCGCCGATCATGAAGTCGTGCTGACATTCGACGATGGGCCACTGCCACGCAACAGCAACAAGGTGCTGGACATCCTTGCCGCCGAATGCGTGAAGGCGACTTTCTTCACCATCGGCAACATGGCGCGGTTTGCTCCCGAAGGCGTGCGCAAACTGCTCGCGGCGGACCACACCATCGGCACGCACACTCAGACTCATCCCTTGAGCATGAACCGCATGCCGACCGAGCGCGCCAGGCAGGAGATCGACGACGGAATCGCGTCAACGAAGGCTGCTCTCGGAGACAATGCCGACGCACTGGCTCCGTTCTTCCGGATTCCCGGCCTGTTGCGTGCCGACAATGTCGAGGACTATCTGGCCGAACAGGGAATCCAGGTCTGGAGCGCTGACTTCCTCGCCGACGACTGGCGACATATATCTTCCGCGCGCGTCTACGATCTCGCGATCAGCCGGCTTGAGGCCAACGGCAAAGGCATTCTGTTGCTCCATGACATCCAGGCGCGCACCGTCGCCGCTTTGCCGCGGATTCTCGAAACATTGAAAGCGCGCGGCTATCGCATCGTCCATGTGGTGCCCGCGACCGCCGAGCGGCCGGCAACGCCGACTGAGCCGCAGGAATGGCATCTGCACCCATCGCCTGATGCCATCGCACACTGGCCGCAGGTTCCGAATTTTGTCTTCGCCGATCTCGGCCACCTTCCCGTCCCGGCACGGTCGGACTCGTCCACTCTGCTCCAGACATCGTTTTCCCGTCCGTCCTGGCCGCAGCCGCCTGAGCTCGCGCCGGAAAACGCGACCGTGACCCTGGCCGCACCGGCGCCGAGCCTTTTCGAGCTCCAGGGCGGCCTTGATGTCGCCCGCCATGGCGCGGCCCTGTCGCATCGCGCCAGGATCGCCTCAGTTGCGCACGAAGCCGACTCCAGGCGGCTATCCCCTCGGGAAGCGCGGCGCGCGAACAGCCGGCAAGGCCGTTTTGCACATGCAGGCGGCCGCCAAGCCCGTCGCGGCACGGCGAACGCGTCAAGACAACACGCGCCGGCGGTGGCGACCGCGCACCGCGGACCGGTCAGGCGATTGGTTCAGGTCAGAAAAAGACGCGTGTAACGTTTTAATTCGTCACGATCTTCGACACGCATAACAGCACGATCAGCGCGAGAAAAAGCAAGTCGATATAGGCCTTCATCTCGCCGGCCTGGCGCAGGTTGGAAACTTCGTTGACCACGAGCTTGCGCTGGGACATAGCCGAGTGCCCCTCGCCAGCCGCAGCTGCCAGCCGGCGCGTCTCGACCTCCAGCCGTTCGATACGCTGAAAGAAATAGAACGAGCGCAACGCGGAGGCGGCCCGCATCCCGCTGTAGATCAGCACCATGATCGCAACGATGGCGCGCTGGTTGTATTTGTCCAGGAAGTTGAGGCTGTAATAGACCATGATCAGGAAGAGGAAGTTGGAAGCGAACCGATAGGTGTAGCTCAGGAACTTCATGTGTGTGATCCATCCGATACAGGAATGGCCATCTAGAACGGACAGCCCCAGGGAACGTCACGATTAGATCGCAAGCCACAGCGAATCCGGCGCAAGCCCATACGCCAGCGTTGTGACAGCGCAGCAACGGATACGCCGACATCGTATCCGGAAACGGTGGTGGTCTCGCAGGGTGTCAAGCAGCGGAGCTGCCAACTCGCCTTCCGCACCTGCCCGCGTGGGCTGGCCCGGCATTCCAAATTTTTTTATGGTGCGCTCGGGGGGCGCACGTATTGGCTACGACTACAATCGGTTACTAGCATCTACTGAAGCATAAAGTCCATTTCGGAGCCACAAGGATCCTCATCAAGACAGGCTATAAGTTGAGGGCAACCTGAAGCCCTTGGCCTGTGCTCAAGCCGATCGCAAGCGATCGAGAACCGGAAGGCGCGTTAGCGACAGCGCCAACCCCCGATCTATCGCAGACAAAGGCTGTATACCGTCGCAACTCCGCCGGCCTCCTCATGCAGCCTTGATCATTGCAGCCTTGGTCACGCAGCCTTGGCGATCTTCTCCGTTCCGGCCCGCTCCATGGCGCGCATGCAGAGATCGAGCATGCTTTTGCGCTCGTCACGTTTGGTGTCGGCCGGAAGCATTCGCGTGCTGCGACGATTATGGGTTGACCTTGCTCCTCGCCAGTTAGTACGAGAAGCCGCGAGCGCGTTGGACCGCACGCACAATTGCAAACGGGATCAACTGGTTATTCCGATCGGTTTCGATAACCCGGATAGATTATTGGACGAAGCCTTGAGCAAAAAATCCTATCGAATCGGGATCGACGTCGGAGGAACTTTCACCAAAGCCGCCTTGATCGACAATATCGACGGCAGCGTCGTCGGGCGGTCGTCCGTCCACACGACTCATGACCATCCGGACGGCGTCGCAGCCGGCGTCATCCTGGTGTTCGAGCGGGTCCTGGGCGATGCCGGCATCGACGCATCTGACGTCGTCCTTCTCGCTCACAGCACGACGCAGGCGACGAATGCCTTGCTGGAGGGCGACGTGGCTCGGGTCGGAGTCTTGGGTCTCTCGGCCGCCAAGGCGGCTAAACTCGCTCGGGTGCAGGTGCGCATCGATCCGATCGAACTCGCGCCGGGGCGCGTCCTTCAGACCTGCAACCAATTCCTGCTCAGCGACGAACTCGACCGGAAGGCGGTCGAGGATGCCGTGCGCGCGTTGCGCGCCGAGGGCGCTCAGGTACTGGTGGCGTCGGCCGCGTTCGGCGTCGACAATACGTCGACCGAAGAACTCGTTCGAAAGGTCGGCGAGGAGTTCGGTCTTCCGACGACTTGCGGGCACGAGGTCACGCGGCTGTACGGATTGACGACC
>DATHPL010000067.1:0-25966 GCA_035483915.1 Bradyrhizobium sp. | reverse complement strand
CAGAAGATCAACGAATTCCAGTTGATCATTTTCGATCGCTACGCACGCCAGGGCGTGCTGCCGATCGCCTACTTCGACAATATCGCGCGCTATGTGCGCGCCGGCGGCGCCGTGCTGGTTTCCGCCGGCCCGGACTATGCGTCATCGACGAGCATTTGGCGCACGCCGCTGGACTCGGTGCTGCCGGCGGAGCCCGTCGGCGTGACCGAGAAGCCGTTTTATGCTGCGCTGAGCGACGTCGGCAAACGCCATCCCGTCACCCGGGGTCTGGAAGGGTCCAACAGCGAGCCGCCGCGCTGGAGCCATTTCTTCCGCACGGTAGACACCCGGAATGCGACGAGCCCGCCGGTGATGACCGGCGCCGACGGCAAACCGTTGCTGTTGCTGTCGCGGTTTGGCGAAGGCCGGGTCGCGCTGCTGTTGTCTGATCATATCTGGCTGTGGGCGCGGGGCTACGAAGGCGGTGGCCCGTATCTCGACCTGTTGCGACGCATGTCACACTGGCTGATGAAGCAGCCGGATTTGGACGAGGAAGCGCTGCACTTGCAGGTGCGCGGCCACGATCTCGTCGTGCAGCGTCAGACCATGGCCGACAGCGTCACGCCGGTGACAGTGACGTCACCGTCGGGCACCACGCGCGAACTGACCTTGAGCGCCGGCGAGCCGGGAACATGGACGGCAACCCTGCCGGCCAACGAACTCGGCCTGTGGCAGGCTACCGACGGCACGCTGAAAGCGCTGATCAATGTCGGCCCGACCAACCCGAAGGAATTTTCCGAAGTCACCTCCACCACGGAAACGCTGATGCCGCTGGCACAAGCAACCGGCGGCGACGTGCGGCGCGTCGTCGATGGCTCCGGCATCGATCTTCCGCGCATCGTGCCTGTTCATGCCTCGAGCATCTTCCGCGGCGACGGCTGGATGGGCGTGAAAATGCGCGATGCCAGCGTGGTCCGAGGCGTCGGCGTCTTGCCGGTCTTCGCCGGCCTGATCGGTTTATTGCTGTTGCTTGGCGCCTTTGCCGCGACTTGGCTGCGCGAAGGACGTTGATCTCGCTCGGTTCCGAAAAGACCAGCGCACCGACTCACACCTTTTCCGAATTCACGAATTGTTTCCCGCCATAGACAGTTGACACACAAGCGCAGCACTTGCGATGTTATGTTGTAACGTCGGAGGCGACGGGGTGTTGCAGCCTCCGACAGGGGACATGTTGTCACGATGAAGTGGGTGCGGGCAAACATCGGGCTTGGCGCGCGCGTCGCGCTGTTTGCGCTCGCCGTCCAATTCGCGCTTTCGTTCGGCCACTTCCACCCCATCGCCGCGCAAGCCGCACCGTCGATCCAATCCGTCCAACAGCAACTGCCGTCGCCCGGTCCCGATACGGATCGGCATCTGGACGATCTTTGCGCCATCTGCGCCGTCATCGCTTTGGCGAGCACGGCCGTAGCCGCCGCGCCACCATCGTTGCTGCTGCCGCAGTTCGTCGAACTGCGGCAGCAGACGACGGAGACGGCATTCCTTCATCTGCACGCGGCGCGCGCCGCGTTTCAATCGCGCGCACCTCCCCTCTCCTGATCTCGATTGCTCCGTAATCCAAGTACGGCTGCGTTGCAGCCAAGCGCGGATTGAATCGAAATCGACCGTCATATCGACGGCACGCGTTTAGTTCCGGATTTGTCGAGCACGACATCCGGCCGCGTCTCAGGATCAGGACATGACAAGCTACCTCAAAAGCATTCTTCTTCTCTCCAGTTCGGTGTCGCTGCTGCTTGGCCCGGCGAACGCCGCTTTCGCGCAAACGACAGAACCGCCGGCCGCCGGTAACGCCGCGACGGAACTCCCGGGCGTCGAGGTGACGGCGCCGAAGCAGACCGCCGCCGCGCCAAAGAAGCCGAAACCGGTCACCGCCGCCCGGCATCCGGTATCCTCAACGACGGCGCAATCAGCGACGTCGGATTCGTCCGTCACACAGCCTTCCTCGCAAGCCGCGCAGCTTGCCGCGAAAAACGGCGTCTTCGACCAGGCGCGCGGAAACATCTTTACGACTGTCGGCACGAACTCCGACACGATCGGTCACGACACGATCCAGGACCTGCCGGGAGGCACCAACCAGTCGGTGGAACAAGTGCTCCTGCAATTGCCCGGCGTTTCGCAGGATTCAGCAGCCAGCGGCTTGCTGCATGTCCGCAACGATCACGCGAATCTCCAGTTCCGGATCAACGGAGTGCTGTTGCCCGACGGCGTCACCGGTTTCGGCAGCATCTTCGACACCAGCTTCATCGGCAGCATGTCGCTGGTCACCGGCGCCCTGCCCGCCGAATACGGCCTGCGTACCACCGGCCTCGTCGACATCACGACCCGCACTGACCTGTTCAACAACAGCGGCAGCGTCGGTGTGTATGGCGGCAGCCATGGAACCATCACCCCAACCATTGAGTATGGCGGCACATTCGGCAGCACCTGCCCCACGACCACGACGACGAGCTCGCTGACCTACAAGGCCCCGGCCTCCGCCAGCGACTGCTTCGCCGGCGTTCAATACTACTTCACGGGCAGATATACGCAGAACACGGTGGGCATTGAAAACACGACGCCCGCCTACAATGCGATTCACGATTTCACCCAGCAGGACAGAGGCTTCGCCTATATGTCGGCGATCGTCGACCCGACCACGCGGGTCAGCCTGATAGCGGGAACGTCCTACAACAATTTCCAGATTCCCAATGTTCCGGGGGCGCCGACCAATCCGGCGGTCCCGAGCGCCTTCGGCGTGACCAATTTCAATTCGGCAACGCTCAACGAAAACCAGGTCGAAAAGACCCAATTCAGCGTCCTGTCGCTGCAGAAATCGGCTCCCGGCTTCGACGGGCAATTGTCCTATTTCACCCGCTACAACGAACTGCGCTTCACGCCCGATCCGGTCGGCGACCTCCTGATCAACGGCATCGCCTCGGATGTCGGCCGCATCTCCTATGCCAACGGTATCGCGGGCGACGGCTCCTTCAAGCTCAACGAGTCACACACGCTGCGGGCCGGCTTCTCCGTCAGCGCCGAGCAGGCAACGGTCGAAAACACCTCGCTGGTTGAGAACCTCGACCCTGCCGGCACTTTTGGCGTGGAACCGCCCATCGGCATCACCGACAATGTCTCCCAACTGGGCTGGCTCGCGGGCGTCTACGTTCAGGACGAATGGAAGGTGACCGACCAATTTACGATCAACGCCGGATTGCGCTTCGACCAGATGGATCAGTTCGTCAGCGCCAACCAGTTCAGCCCGCGGCTGAGCTTTACCTACAAGCCATTCGAGAACACCACGTTCCATGCCGGCTATGCGCGCTACTTCACGCCGCCGGTCCTGGTGGAAGCCGCACCCGTCAACACCGCTCTGTTCAACAACACCACGGGCGCGGTGCCCGGCCAGAACGATCCGGTCCTGCCGGAGCGCTCGCATTATTTCGATGCCGGCGTCGACCAGAAATTCAAATTCGGATGCGGTTCGGACCCCAAAAGCTGTTCCACTCTCGAGCTTGGCGTCGATGCCTATTACAAGATCGCGACCGACCTGATCGACAACGGCCAGTTTGGCCAAGCTCTGGTGTTGAGCGCCTTCAACTACGCCCGCGGCTACAATGAAGGCATCGAGTTCAAGGGGAAGTTCACCAGCGGCAACTTGCAGGTCTATGGCAACGTCGCAGTTGCACAGCAACGAGCGAACGACCCGGTATCGAACCAGTTCCTGTTCGATAACACAACTCCGCTTGCGACCTTAGGCGGAATGACCGAGTTGCAGTTCCTCCAGACGCACTTCATTTATACCGATCACAACCAGTTCGTCACTGCGTCGGCGGGTGCCCTCTATCAGTTCTGCGGCCGGCCCGCGACTGCAGCGGAAGCGTTTGGCGATGACGGGCTGTCTTGGTGCGGCGTCAAACTGAGTGCCGACATGATCTATGGCAGCGGCTTGCGCGCCGGCGACGCCAACATCGGCACGGTGCCGGCCTATACGCAGGTCAATATCGGCATCAAGCGGGAATTCCTGCTACCGAACGATCCGAAGCCGATGACCATTCGCTTCGACGTCGTCAACCTGTTCGACACGATCTACGAAATCAGGGATGGATCCGGCATCGGCGTTTTCGCCCCGCAATTCGGGCCGCGCCGCGGTTTCTTTCTCGGCATTTCAAAAAAGATTTGAGATGTGATGGATGGCAGGGTCGGAGGTTTCCGATCCTGCCGTCCTGTCCGATCGAACTTCTATTTCGCGATGTCCCAATCCGGGCGGATCGCGCCGCACACACCGTCGAACGCACCATCGACGAGTTCGGCAACGAGGAGACGGCTATAGTCGACCGGGCCGGGCATGGTTGCCCGTCCCTCGGGAACGGTCTTGAAACCGGCGCGACGATAATAGGCTTCGTCACCGACCAGGAGCACCAGACGGTGTCCCTTGGCCTTCGCATCACGCAGCGCGCGTTCGAGCAACAGACGTCCGACCCCGCGGCTGCGAAACGACGGCTCAACGGTCAACGGGCCAAGCAACAACGCCTTGGTGTCGCCGACGACGACCGGCAATTGGCGCACCGAGCCCACCAGCAAGGTTCCGATCCACGCGGTGAACGACAGATCGAGCAAATGATCGACATGCTCGCGTATCCGGTAAGCGCTCAGGACGAAACGGCCAGGACCGAAGGTGCGCTCATGCAAGCGCTCGATCACTTGCGCGTCGTTGGCGGTTTCAGCCAGGATGGTCAGAGAGAGGTCACTCATCAACGCGCGTCTATCTTCGAATGCCCAGGGCCCGTCAAGTCCTATCGACAGGAGCCTGAGCCAGATAGGCCAACAGCTTCATCTCCCGGCGTCCGCGCGTCACCGTGTCGAGCACGAGGCCGGACGACAGCGAAAGCATGGCCAGAACCATCAAGCCCATCGACAGGACCGCCGTCGGCAGGCGCGGAACGATGCCCTGCTCAAGATAGGTGATGAATACGGGGATCGCGAGGCCGATCGAAGCCAGCATCAGAAAAATGCCGATTCCGGTAAAGAAGCGTAACGGCTTCTCCGAACGATAGAGCTTGAGGATGGTACCGAGAATCCGGAAACCGTCGCGCCAGGTGTTGAGTTTGCTGACGGATCCTTCCGGCCGCGCATAATAGGGCGTTTCGATTTCAGTAGTCGGCAGCGACAGTTCCAGCGCATGGACGCTCAATTCGGTTTCGATCTCGAAGCCGTCCGACAGCACCGGAAAAGATTTGACAAACCGCCGCGAGAACACCCGATAGCCGGAGAGAATATCCTTGAAGGCCTTGCCGAACACCGACGCCAGAAAGCTGGTCAAAAGCCAGTTACCGGTGCGATGACCAGGCCGCCAGGCCGCCTGGGCCTGATCGACCCGCAAGCCGACCACCATGTCGAGATGATCCGACAGCAGCGTCTCGATCATTTTCGGGGCGCTTGCGGGATCGTAGGTGGCATCGCCATCGACCAGGACGTAAATGTCGGCATCGACATCGGCAAACATGCGGCGGACCACATGGCCCTTGCCCTGGCGGCGTTCGCTGCGTACCGAGGCGCCGGCCTCGCGCGCCACCGCGGCGGTACGATCCGACGAGTTGTTGTCGTAGACGAAAATTTTGGCCGACGGCAGCGCCTTGCGAAAATCGGTGACCACATTGGCAACCGCGGCTTCCTCGTTGAAACAAGGCACCAGAACAGCAATCCGCGGCTGTGCGGGCTGGCTTTGAGGGAATTCGGACTCCGCAAATTCCGCCAGCGCCGCTGCCATGCCGGCCAGATCGCCGTGAAGCTTCCGCGGGCGTTTGGGTTCCGGTACGGCGCTCATCGGATAAATCCTTAACGATCGTTAGGGTTTTGAGACCCGATCATAAGGACGCATCGCTAACGTTCTCTAACGCCAGGTCTGACTTGGCGGCCTGTTTTCGATCACTTCCGAAATCCGCAACCGCGTCCCCGGGGTCGTTTCGGCCGGCAAGGCCTGTATTTCAAAAAACCCGGTTTCGACGATCTCGCGGTTCGGTTCCGGGAGCCGGTCCTGCCTGAACTGCCGGACCAGATAGACCGCGACGTGATCGCGCCTGGAAATGTGACTGTTGAGATAGACGCCGAAAAGCGTGGGGTCGTCGACCGGTTCGATCCGACCCTCCTCGGCCAATTCGCGCGTCAGCGCCTCACGAAGCGTCTCGCCGGTTTCGACCCCGCCCCCCGGCAGATGCCAGCCGCTGACATAACTATGCTTGACCAGAAATACGCGATTTTCGCCGTCAATCACGACGGCGCGTACGCCGAGCGTCATGCCGCGCGCAAATCGCCAGTAGAGATGAAAGAGCCGCCGCAGCGCCGGCTCAAGACGTCTTCGCAGGCCCTGCATCATCGTTGTCACGGAAAACCTTGCACTCGGGATTACGTTGATCCTTGCATCCCGGCCCCTAGTGGTCCAATTCTAACATTCGCATCTCTTCGCAGCCGGCACTTTTGCGAATGTTAGAATTAAAAGGACCACTAGCAAATTAAGTTTCTAGTGAGGATTTGACATTCGCTTGACGAAGCCGCGGCTAGGCGGTTAGCGAATGTCAAATCTACTTCACTAGCTTGCCAATACATTCGTCAACCTTGCAAGGCGGTGACGAGACGATCATGCGGCGGCCCGTTCCGATAGAACAAGAAAGCGGATACCGGTAATGGCGGCCTTTACGCTTGCCCATCTATCCGATCCGCATTTGCCGCCGCTGCCAAGCCCACGGCTTTCCGAACTTATGGGCAAGCGCGCGTTCGGCTATCTGAACTGGACGCGCAACCGCCATCGATATCACCGGCGTGATGTGCTCGATGTACTGATGTCCGATTTGCAGGCGCAAGTGCCGGATCACATCGCGGTCACCGGTGATCTCGTCAATCTCGCATTGGAAGCCGAGTTTGCTCCGGCCAAGGCCTGGCTCGAGAGTGTCGGTTCGCCGGAACGCGTGACCGCCGTTCCCGGCAATCACGATGCCTATATTCGCGCGACCGCCGATCGCTTTGCCGATGAATGGGGAAGCTATCTTGCCGGCGACGTTGCACCAACGCATGGCATAGCCTTTCCGGCGTTGCGTCGCCGCGGCCCGCTGGCGCTGATCGGCGTATCCTCGGCGGTCCCGACGCCACCGCTGATGGCGACGGGATGGCTTGGAAAAGACCAGATGGATGCGCTTGAACGCCTGCTCGCTACGCTTTCTTCCGAGCCCGCGTTTCGCATCCTCCTGATCCACCATCCGCTCCGCTCCGACGCGCGCGCCAAGCGTCTGACCGATGCGCCGGAACTGCTTTCACTTTTGAAGCAGCACGGCGTCGAACTGGTGCTGCACGGCCACGATCACGTCCATTCGACGATATGGGTCGAGGGGCCGAACGGATCGTCGATTCCGGTAATCGGCGTGCCCTCGGCTTCCGCGGGGGCCCATGGACATTATCCTGACGCCGCCTACAACCTGTTTTCGATCGCACGCGGCGCCGACAGATGGCGTTGCCGCCAAATCGTGCGGGGCATCAACGAAGCGCTTCAGGTTCGCGAAATACGACGCGTGCAGCTCCTGTAACGCCAACACGCCTCAGGAAGCCATGAGCTAGATACTGTTGACGCTCGCAAACAAGGCGAGACAAAACAGCGCCAGCGCACCGAGGATGAAGCCGAGCGCGAACGGCCAGAACCGGCTGCGGCGGGGCTTTTCAGCCAGGACCGGAACCGGTGCGGCGTCCACAGGCGGCGCAGCCAGCGCGTGTTCGCGCTCAATCATGCGACGAGCGACATAGTCGGTGACGGCATCGACCATGACCGGCACGTCATGGGACTCCGCGATCACGACGCGGCCGAAACGGGTGTCCTGCACGAAGCGATAGGCGCGCTTGTCCCGGCCCATCACGATATGGGCAACCACGTCGATCCACAGCCGCGGTGTCTCGCCCTGGCTGATGCCGCGATCGAACAGATCGACGCTGTCGGGAATTTGCCCAAACAGCGGGTCCAGCGCTTCGCTCAGAATTTCGAGCCGCGCCACTTCCGCGTCACGCAGGTCGACGACGACGCCGGTGCGATCGGCAGCCTCGATGCGCGCCTTGCGGAGCGCATCGCGCAAGCGCGTCGGGCGCGCTTCGCCGGCGGATCCACCGCTTTCGATATTCTGTGCCTCTGCCATCAGCTTACG
The DNA here is from genome assembly GCA_035483915.1 of Bradyrhizobium sp. Classification (GTDB taxonomy): domain Bacteria; phylum Pseudomonadota; class Alphaproteobacteria; order Rhizobiales; family Xanthobacteraceae; genus Bradyrhizobium. The sequence continues at coordinate 17,771 of DATHPL010000067.1, read as the reverse complement.
TCCCGTCCTGATCGACCCCAGAAAAGTCGCATTAACCTATCAGTAACCCTGCCATCCGCAAAGAGCCGTTTATTCCCAAAGGCTTATGCCGTCCCCAAACTTATACTAGCCCCAAAAACGAACGCGGCCCCGCCACCCCCGAAGGGGTGACGAGGCCGTGCCCGTCCCTGGACGTCTTCTTAAGAGATCAGGCCATCACGCGCGCGGGCTCTTCCACGATCGAGAAGCGCACGCCGGCCTTGTGGCGATTTTCTTCCGAAACCTCGCGCCAGCAATCTTCTGCCTCTGCACGGCTCTTGAACGGACCTTTGACCTGCGCCGAGCCTTCCACCAGCTTGTGGAAATTCATCGAACCGAACTCGCCGCCAATCACCCAGAAATTGCTGCCTTTGTTCATTGTCAGTCTCCTGTTGCTGGTGCGCGATCAGTCCGGAATTCGATGCAGACCGATCAACTTGGGTTGGATCTGAGCATGATCTTTCGGAAAACCGGTTTCCACTTTTCCGGATCACGCTTCAGCCGAACTGGTTCATCGTGTTGTGGACGCCGCCCGCCTTCAGGGCAGCTTCGCCGGCGAAGTACTCCTTGTGATCGTCGCCGATGTTGGAGCCAGCCATGTTCTGATGCTTCACGCAGGCGATACCCTGACGGATCTCGGCGCGCTGGACGTTCTTCACATAGCCAAGCATGCCCTGCTCGCCGAAATATTCCCTCGCCAGATTGTCGGTCGAGAGCGCCGCCGTGTGATAGGTCGGCAACGTGATCAGATGGTGGAAGATGCCGGCGCGCTTCGCCGAGTCGGCCTGGAAGGTGCGGATACGCTCGTCGGCTTCCTTCGCCAGCGGCGTGTCGTCGTATTCCGCCTTCATCAGCTCGGCGCGATTGTACTTGCTGACGTCCTGGCCGGCTTCCTTCATCGCATCGTAGACCTGCCAACGGAAGTTCAGCGTCCAGTTGAAGGACGGCGAGTTGTTGTAGGCCAGCTTCGCGTTCGGGATCACCTTGCGGATCCGATCGACCATCTTGGCGATCTGCTCGATATGCGGCTTCTCGGTTTCGATCCACAAGAGGTCGGCGCCGTTCTGCAGCGACGTGACGCAGTCCAATACGCAGCGATCTTCACCTGTGCCCGGGCGGAACTGATAGAGATTGCTCGGCAACCGCTTCGGACGCATCATCTTGCCGTGCCGGTTGATGATGACATCACCGTTGCGGGCATTGTCAGCCGTCACTTCCTCGCAATCGAGGAAGCTGTTGTACTGATCGCCGATGTCGCCGGGCTTGTGGCTCACGGCGATCTGCTGCGTGAGGCCGGCGCCGAGCGAGTCGGTGCGGGTCACGACGACGCCGTCTTCGACGCCCAGTTCGAGGAACGCGTGGCGGCAGGCGCGAATCTTCGCGAGGAAGACGTCGTGCGGCACGGTCACCTTGCCGTCCTGGTGTCCGCATTGCTTTTCGTCCGAGACCTGGTTTTCGATCTGGAGAGCGCAGGCACCCGCTTCGATCATCTTCTTGGCGAGCAGATAAGTCGCTTCCGCGTTGCCGAAGCCGGCATCGATGTCGGCGATAACGGGGACGACATGGGTCTGGAAGTTGTCGATCTTCTCGATCAACGCCTTCTCTTTCGCCTTGTCGCCTTCCTTGCGGGCGGCATCGAGCGATCGGAAGATATCGTTCAGTTCGCGCGAGTCGGCCTGGCGCAGGAAGGTATAGAGCTCTTCGATCAGGGCCGGCACCGAGGTCTTCTCGTGCATCGACTGATCAGGCAGCGGTCCGAACTCGGAGCGGAGCGCCGCGATCATCCAGCCGGACAGATACAGGTAGCGGCGGTCGGTCGTGCCGAAGTGCTTCTTGACCGAGATCAGCTTCTGCTGGGCAATGAAGCCATGCCAGCAGCCCAGCGACTGGGTGTACTTGGTGGGGTCGCCGTCATAGGCGGCCATGTCGGCCCGCATCAGCGCCGCGGTGTAGCGGGCGATGTCGAGGCCGGTCCTGAAGCGGTTCTGCAGGCGCATGCGCGCGACGGCCTCGGCCGTCACCCCGTTCCAGGTCGGCTTGGTGTCGAGGAGCGCCTGGGCGGCCTCGATCTCGCTCTGATACGAAGCCGGACCCTGGAGAGCCTGATCGCCGATCCCACGTGGCTGGTAGTTCATGTTCGTAATCCTTCTCACTGGCGCCAGACCCGCAGCGCGGTGCCGTCATTCTCAACATTCGTGACAATGCATTGCGAAATGCGTGTCAGAGGATAAACGCGATACTCGCCAATTCGTAAATACAGCTTGATTCCGAATGGTGATGTCATGTAACAGATACACTTGTGTTATAAGTTATTTTGTAAATTTTGTCACAAAAAGGAATAACGACGCCACTCGCGTGTAAAGACTCAGACAATCGGCCTGGTTCCGTTGGAAACGGGCCCGTATCAGGACGGCGCACCAGGACGACACGATGCCTGCGGATTCCGGAAAGAAACTGTTCGTCGGCCCCCGCTTCCGGCGCATCCGCCAGCAGCTTGGGCTGTCACAGACCCAGATCGCCGAAGGGCTCGGCATCTCGCCGAGCTACATCAATCTGATCGAGCGCAATCAGCGTCCGGTGACGGCGCAGATCCTGCTCCGCCTGGCGGAGACCTATGATCTCGACCTGCGCGATCTTGCCACCGCCGATGAGGACCGCTTCTTCGCCGAGCTGAACGAGATCTTTTCCGATCCGCTGTTCCGACAGATCGACCTGCCGAAACAGGAACTGCGCGATCTCGCCGAGCTCTGCCCCGGCGTCACCCATGCGCTGCAACGGCTGTATGCGGCCTATGCCGAGGCGCGCCGCGGCGAGACGATGGTCGCGGCGCAAATGGCCGATCGCGACGAAGGCACACGCTTCGAGGCCAACCCGATCGAGCGCGTGCGCGATCTGATCGAGGCCAATCGCAACTACTTTCCCGAACTCGAGACCGCGGCGGAAACTCTGCGCGACGAACTCAACGTTCCCGCAGAAGAATTGTTCGCCGCGCTCTCGGCGCGCCTGCGCGAAAAGCATTCGATCCTCACCCGCATCATGCCGGTCGATGTCATGCGCGAGACGCTGCGCCGCTTCGACCGCCATCGCCGGCAACTCCTGATCTCGGAACTGGTCGATGGCCCCGGCCGGGCGTTTCAGCTCGCCTTTCAGATCGGGCTCACCGAATGCAGCGGCACGATCGACACCATCGTTGGCCGTGCCGGACCGCTGGACGATACCCCACGAAGGCTCTACCGGATCACGCTTGCCAATTATTTCGCGGCCGCGGCGATGATGCAGTACCAGCCGTTCCAGACCGCCGCCGAAGCGCTCGGCTATGATCTCAACGTGCTGTCGCAGCGCTTCAACGCTGGCTTCGAACAAGTGTGTCATCGCCTGACCACCTTGCAGCGGCCGAATGCGCGCGGCGTGCCTTTCTTCATGCTGCGCGTCGACAACGCCGGCAACGTCTCCAAGCGGTTTTCTTCCGGCACCTTCCCGTTCTCGAAATTCGGCGGCACCTGCCCGCTATGGAACGTGCATTCCACCTTCGACACGCCGGATCGCCTGCTGAGTCAGGTGATCGAATTGCCTGATGGCACGCGCTACTTCTCGATCGCGCAGGTGGTGCGACGTCCGGCAGCGCCGCACGCGCAGCCGCAGCCGCGCTTTGCGATCGGCTTGGGATGCGAAATCCGGCACGCGTCTAAACTCGTCTATGCAAGCGGACTCAATCTCGAGGCCGCCGAGGGTGCGCCGATCGGTGTCAATTGCCGGCTATGCGAACGCGAGAATTGCAGCCAGCGCGCCGAACCACCGATCACCCGCACGCTCATTCTGGATGAAAACACGCGGCGGATGTCGTCGTTCGTATTCTCCAATGCGCGCGAATTGTGAGCGACCGGGAAGCCTCGTTAAGCCGGATCGCAGCGGTTGGCTAATTCGCCGGAACCGTTATGGTGTTTGACGCCTTTTCCACCACCCGCCTCGAAAACTGGATATCCCGACATGTTCGTTTCGTTCTTTCCTCGCCCAAGACTGTTCTTCTGGTCAGTGCTGATCTGGACCGCGTTGTCGATGGCGTTGTGGTACGGTTATGCGGGCGGCCTCGTCGACTCGTCTGCGGCGGCGGTTATTGGTGTGTCGCGCTTCTGGTCTACACCATTCTTGTGGTTCTACCTGTACTACGTCGTCAGCGTGGTCATCTTCGCCGGCTTCTGGATGGTGTTCTCGCCGCATCCATGGGCGGGCTGGTCGATTCTGGGGTCGGCGCTGATCCTGTTCACGTCATACTTTCAGGTTCAGGTCAGCGTTGCGCTCAATGACTGGCGCGGGCCGTTCTATAACCTTATCCAGACGGCGCTGACGCCTGCGACAAAGGGCACGGTCACGCGCGAAGAATTTTATGCGTCAATCCTGACATTCGCGAGTATCGCGACAGTTGCGGTCCTGGTGATCGTGCTGACGCAATTCTTCATCAACCACTACATCTTCCGCTGGCGCACTGCGATGAACGACTACTATGTCGCTAACTGGCCGCGGCTGCGCTCGATCGAAGGCGCTTCGCAGCGCGTGCAGGAAGACACCATGAGGTTCGCAACCATCACGGAGAGACTGGGCGTCAGTCTGATCAGTTCGGTTCTGACGCTGATCGCCTTCCTGCCGGTGCTGTTGCGACTGTCGAGCTATGTCAGCGAACTGCCGATTATCGGTGCGATCCCGTACCCGCTGGTCATCGCCGCCGTCGTGTGGTCGATATTCGGCACCGGTCTTCTTGCGTTGGTCGGAATTCGTCTGCCCGGCATTGAATTTCACAATCAGCGGGTCGAGGCCGCCTACCGCAAGGAACTGGTGCTGGGCGAAGATAACCCGGCGCACGCTGAGCCGCCGACGCTGGCAGTGCTGTTCCAAAATGTCCGCCGAAACTATTTTTGGTTCTACCTCAATTACGTGTACTTCAACGTGGGCCGATACGTCTATCTTCAGACCGACGCCATCTTTGGCTATATTCTTCTCGTGCCAACGTTTGTTGCCGGCGCGATTACATTCGGCATCATGCAACAGATCTTGAATGCGTTTTCGCAGGTCCAAAGTTCATTTCAGTATCTCGTCAGCTCCTGGAGTACGATCGTTGACCTGATCTCGGTACAAAAGCGATTGCTCGCCTTTGAAGCTACCCTTCACGGCGAACCGCTACCGCCGATCGAAGCCGAAGCGGAACCGCAATCATTGTGAGCGATTAACCCGAAAAGGGAGATTCCGATGAGACGACAGATTCTCGCTGGTACGGCGGCACTTGTTCTTGCGACCGCAATGACGTCGGGAGCGATGGCTTCCGACCATCGCAGCGCGGGCGGTCATCACTGGCGTCACAGCCATCGTTTCGTCGGCAGCTATGGTGGCCGGAATACCGGACCCTATACCCAAGGACATTACTATACCGACCTTGGTCCGTTGGGTTTCACGCTCGGACCGCCGCCAGCACGCGGCTATTGCGGACCTAACTGCATCCCGGGCGCGTCGATCTCTGCCTGGTCCTACTAGCTGGCACGCGACGTTTTCATCGGCCGTTAAAAAGGGCTGTCTCGGCAGCCCTTTTTGTTTGGGTGCACGAAGCGCCAAAAGAATGGTAGTGGAAAGAACATCGAAGTTGGCTTCCGACCGGTAACCCATGCGGATATTTTCCAAACCTCTACTCGTCACCGTCAGCCTTGCGATGCTCGCGAACGCGGCCTGGGCGCAGGCCACTGCGCCGGGATTTCCGGCGCCGGCACGCGCGGCGCCCGTTCCGCGCGCGGCCAGTTGCCACAACGGCGCGAACTTCGATCGCTTTTTGGCCGACCTGAAGCAGCAGGCATTGGCGGCCGGCGTTTCGCAGCGTGCGATCGGCGAGGCCGCACCCTACCTCGTTTACGACCAGGGCATCGTCAATCGTGACCGCGGCCAGCGCGTGTTCGGTCAGGTGTTCACCGAATTCTCCGGCCGCATGGCCGCACCCTACCGGATGCAGCAAGGTCAGGCCCGGATCAAAACCTACGCGGCAGCCTTTGCGCGCGCCGAAAAAGAATACGGCGTGCCGCCCGCAGTGATCGCAGCGTTCTGGGGACTTGAGAGCGACTTCGGCTCGAACATGGGCACCCTGCCGACGCTGCGCTCGCTGGTGTCGCTGGCCTATGATTGCCGGCGTTCGGAGCGTTTCGCAGGCGAGACCATCGCCGCGCTGAAAATCATCGATCGCGGCGATCTCACGCCGGATGAAATGATCGGCTCCTGGGCCGGCGAACTCGGCCAGACGCAGTTTCTACCGACGCATTATTTCAACTACGCGGTAGATTATGGCGGCCGGCGCAATCTCTTGAGTAGTCCGGAGGACGTGATCGGCTCAACCGCGAACTACATTGCCAACGGTCTGAAGTGGCGGCGCGGCGAACCTTGGTTGCAGGAAGTGCGCGTGACGGCGCCAGCCGATTTCCCCTGGGATCAGGCCGACCTTACGATCCGTTTGCCGCGTTCGAAATGGGCGCAGCTTGGCATCAAATATCCCGACGGCAGGCCACTGCCGGATGACGACATGCCTGCCTCCGTGCTGCTGCCGATGGGTCGCACCGGTCCGGCTTTCCTCGCTTACGCCAATTTCGCCGCCTACACCGAATGGAATAACTCGCTGATCTATTCGACCACCGCCGGATATCTCGCAACGAGAATTGCGGGCGCGCCGCCGATGCAGCGGCCGACAGGTCCCGTCGCACAATTGCCTTTCAGCGAGTTGCGCGAGTTGCAGCAGCTTCTGGTGCGCGCGGGCTTCGATGTCGGCAAGGTGGACGGCGTGATGGGCCAGCAGAGCCGCACGGCCGTGAAGGCGATGCAGATCAAGTTCGGCTTGCCGGCGGACTCCTGGCCAACGGCCGAATTGCTGGCGCGGATGCGCGGCGCACGCGCGCAGCCGTCCGCAGCGGCGGCTCAGCCGGCAAGGTAATTTCCTGCCGGGTTTTGCTCCCGACAGAGTTGTATTGTTCCATAACTCTTCCCATTTGTGGCATGCACCATTCGGCCAGCAACCATCCAAGTCACGAAAGAGCATCGCATGTCCTTCTACGACGCCTCCGTTCCCGCCTTCCTGCAAATCCTCGGCAGCCTCTCCGGCATTCTCAGCAAGGCGGAAACGCACTGCGCCGCGAAGAATATCAAGCCCGAGGTGCTGCTCGGCGCCCGGCTCTATCCGGACATGCTGCCGCTGTCGAAGCAAATTCAACTGGCGTGTGATTTCGCCGGCAAGGGCTGCGCCCGGCTCGCCCATGTCGATGTACCGTCAACGCCCGACACCGAGACGACATTCGAAGAATTGCGGCAACGGCTCGCGAAGACCATCGACTACCTGAAGAAGTTTACGCCCGCGCAATTCGAAGGCGCCGACAGCCGCGACGTCACCTTCCCGACCGGTCCCGATAAAACCCTGACGCTGAAGGGCCAGGAATTCCTCAACCGCTTTGCATTCCCGAATTTCTATTTCCACGCCGCGACCGCCCACGGCATCCTTCGTCACAATGGCGTCGAGATCGGCAAGCGCGATTTTCTGGGCGTAGCCTGAGCCGCAAGGCTATGCGCCGCCAGCCAGCGACGGAGTGAAGTTTGCCAAAATGGGCGCGGGAGAAAGGATGAACTTATCTTCCTTCGCCTGTTTTGGGTAAACTATAGCCACTTGCGATTTCGTGATCGCGGTCGGCTTGCCATGGTGCGCGGCAGTGCACAATTTCAGTTTAGTTCCCACCCGCTCTCCTCCACTCATCGAGATCATCTAAATGAGCACGTCCAAACTCCTCGAACCGTTCAAGCTTGGTCCAATCACGCTCCCCAATCGCTTTGCGATGGCGCCACTTACCCGTAATCGCGCCCTCCAGGGCCTCGTGCCCAATCCGCTCGCGGTTGAATATTACGGACAGCGGGCCTCGGCCGGATTGCTGATCAGTGAAGCCACCCAGGTTTCGCAACAAGGCCAGGGATATCAGGATACCCCCGGCATTTATTCGAAAGAGCAGATCGCCGGATGGCGCAAGGTCACCGACCGCGTGCATGCGCGAGGCGGCCACATCTTCCTTCAGCTCTGGCATGTCGGCCGCATCTCGCACACGTCGCTGCAGCCGAATGGCGGCGCACCGGTTGCGCCGTCTGCGATCCACGCGAAGACCAAGACCTTCGTCAACGGCACCTTTGCGGACGTTTCTGAACCTCGGGCGCTCGAGCTTTCGGAGATTCCGGGCATCATCGACAGTTTCAGGAAGGGCGCAGCGAACGCGATCGCGGCCGGATTCGACGGCGTCGAGGTTCATGGCGCCAACGGCTATCTGCTGGATCAGTTCGCCAAGGACGGCACCAACAAGCGCACCGATGCCTATGGCGGCTCAATCGAAAACCGCGCCAAGCTGATGCTCGAAGTATCCAAGGCCGTGGTCGCCGAAGTCGGCGCCGAGCGCACCGGAATCCGAATCTCGCCGGTAACGCCGGCCAACGATATCTCAGACTCCAATCCGCAGCCGCTATTCGACTATATCGTCGATCATCTCAATGCGTTGAAACTGGTTTATATCCATGTCATCGAAGGTGCGACCGGCGGTCCGCGCGATGTAGCGCCGTTCGATTATCGCTCGCTGCGCAACCGCTTTAAAGGCGCCTACATCGCCAACAACGGCTATGACTTCGAACTCGCCAACAAGGTGCTGTTGGCCAATGAAGCCGACCTGATCGCGTTCGGGAAGCTCTTCATTTCCAATCCCGATCTCGTCGAGCGCTTCAAGCGCGGCGCGACGCTCAATGCGTTCGACAAGGACACCTTCTACGGCGGCGGCGCCAAGGGATACACCGATTATCCCGCACTCGAATCCGCTGCCGCCGCGGAGTAATATCCACCCGTTCAAGGTGGCGACCGCGGAAGACGTCAGGCACAGCCCAAACCTGGGCCATCGCTGCATGACGCCTTCCGTGGGCCCCCCGTCCAGACAAAACCCCCCGACCCCTCACGTTGGCGTGAAGGCGCGGGAATGTTCGCCCCCACGCGGGGTAACACTATCAAGCCTCGAAAGGTCAGTCCGCCAACGGGAGAAGCGCATGAACAAATCTGTCATCCGGCTCTTAACGCTCGCCATGTTCGCGATGACGTCAGCCGCACTTCCCGTGATCGCACCGGCGAAAGCCGCGTCGGAGAACAGCACAGCGGTCAAGAAGAAGCACAAGAAGACAAGTTCGGAAGGCAGCCAAATGCGGGCTCCCACGACCTCTTCTCAGTATCCGCCCAACATGGCCGACGATCCCTCGCGGAAAATCAGCTACTGAGGCTCCGACCCTCGTTTGCGCTGCGCCATAACCAGATCGTCAGCGAGCCCGAGCGCCCCCGAATCCGGGATTCCTCCGGTCCGGTCAGATCACCCGATTTGAACAGGGCGCAGTCTTGTCCTGCGGCGTGAAGTAGTTCGTCGCTTAGCGCAAGTTCGGCGCCATGGCTTGCCGCCACTTCCATCAGCCGGCTCGCCACGTTGACGGTGTCACCCGTCGCCGTGATGTGATGATAGCTTCCACCGCCGAGCCGTGAGGCGACAATGACGCCGAAATGAGCACCGACCTTGAATCCAAGTTTCGATGCCGTCGTCAACCGCAGCGAGACCAGCCATCGCCCCACACTGCTGCAAAGCTTGAGCGCGCACTCGGCCGCCCTCGCAGCATCGTCGGCGGCGGCTGCCGGCAAGCCAAACAGAATCATGGCGCCGTCGCCCAGAAAACTGGTGATCATCCCGCCACAGGCGACCGCTTCCTTGTCGACCAGCGCATGAAATACCTTCAACAGATCGCGTGTCTCATCCGGTCCAAGCTGCTCGCTCAGGGATGTAAAACCGGACAGGTCAATGAAGACAACCGCCGCATTCTGTCGGACCGGTTCGACAAGAAAATTCGGATCGAGAGCCAACCACTTCTGTATCGCCGGCGCCTGAAACTGTTCGAGCAACACGTTCCTGGCGGCAAAATATTGTGCCTGTCGCCGCCCCGACCACAGCTGCAGTGATCCGAAAAAAGCGACTGGCACGGCGGCGGCGGCAACCGGCACCGCTGCACTCATGACTACTCCTGATGAAAATGCCAGGAAGTTCGTCGCCGCCCAGATCAGAACGACGGCCGCGGCAGCAATTAAGCCCACGGCACTTCGCCGCCACATGAGAAGGCCAACAAGAACAGCCGGCAGCAGGACCGCAACGACGCCGTCGGCAATGCGAACGGATTCGTCCCGCAACGGACCATCGCCGGCCACGAGGTGACTGATGGCCGTCGAAATGACTTCCACGCCCGGCAACAGCCGATCAAAGGGCGTGGAAAAAAAGTCGCCGCCACCGCTGACCGTCGCGCCGAGAACGACAATCCGGTTTCGGATATCTTCGGGCGATATATCCCCGGCAAGCACTGACGCCGCGCTGATCGTCCGGATCGTGCGCCGGGGGCCATAGAATGCAATTGGCAGGGCATGATCGACGTCCGTTGGCACCGAACGTTGACCCAGCGTCAAACGACCCGGCTCGATCACCGGCTCCTTTCCGATGGCCAGCGAGGCGACGCGGAGCGGGAATGACAGTTCGACCATATCAGGCGTGCGAAACAGCAGCGGAATCGAACGAGGTGTACCGGTCTGATCTGTCGCCACATTGGCGATGCCAATGCTGGCGTGATCGGCGAATTTTTTCAAAGGCAGCAGGAATTTCTCGGCCGTCGGGAGCCCGGCGAGCGGCCCGTTGTCATTCTCTGAAGAAATAGCCTGGCTGGCTTCCGGGAAAATCGCGGCGGCGGCGATGACGGCCGGATGCGCTTCGAGCGACTTCGCAAGAGCCTCATCGGCATCGGGAGCGCCGTTGTCGATCAAAAGGAGATCGATGGCGATGACCTTCGGCTCCAGCTTCGCGATCGTATCGACGATCTTTGCAAGATCGATCCGGAGAAGCGGGTAAGCGCCCCGCTGCTTCACCACGTCATCGTCAATTGCCACAATGGTCACGAGATCAGGGGGCACCCTTTTGCCGCGGGCCAGCGTCCTGATATCGATCGTTGCGGATTCGATGCGATCGAGAAATCGCAAGCCGCCCCGGCTATGCTCGAAATAAACCCCGAACCCCCAGATCGCTGCCTGAGCGACGGCAATCGAAGTCAGGATATGGCGGCTGACCATCAGTACTCACTGGCCGAGACGAGCCAGCAAAGCGGACACACGAGCGGGAGCCCAGCGCTTCACCGTCAGAGGAGCGCCCGCTTCCACATCCACTCCTTCGCCAGGCCGCAAGGTTACGCCGCGACCGCCCGTCCGCCTTCCAACGCCGACCCGCCCGTTGACGACAAAGACGGAGGTTTTGTCGCCAGCGACATCGACGGCCCACTTCGTGCCGCGGACCGCCGCGATCGCCTGTGGCGTAACGACCTGAAATTTGTTTCCGCCGGGTTTCGGCGTTACTTCGATCAACAAGGCTTTGCCATCAAGTTCAACCGCGTCGATGTGGCCCTTCCGGCCGCTTTGAAGTGTATACTTGGCGCCACTTTCAGCGACGATCGTAATCCCTCCCTCGCAGTGTAACGTTTGCGTCATACCCGACGAGTATTCGGAAGCGCAGCCGTGATTGGCGGGCTGCGCGGCAGCGATTTCAATTGCGCTTAACGTGCATGCGAGCAGAACAAATCCTGCCTTGAACAAATCTTTCATGACTGACTCCAACTTCACACGATACAGACGAGCGCGTGGCCCATTGTGCCACGTTGTCATGCGGATAGGGTAAGGGAAAGCAGCACCGGGGATGCGGCGGAGAAGCGCACGAAACGAAGCCTATGCCGGGATCGGCGCCTCTGCGTGCTGGACTGCTTGCGGGTGGCCCTCATCGTCAATCGAGACATAGGTGAAGTTGCCGTCAGTCACCAGGATCGACTGCATTTCCTTGCGGCGAAGCACCCAGGCCTCCAGATGCACCGTGATTGACGTCTTGCCGATTTTGACGAGATTGGCATGCACCGAAACAAGATCTCCGACATAGACGGGCTTGCGGAAATTCATCGCTTCGATGGCAACCGTCACCGTGCGTGATTTCGCGATCTTGGACGCGAACACGCCGCCCCCGACGTCCATCTGGCTGAGCAGCCAGCCGCCGAAAATATCGCCGTTCTGGTTGGTGTCGGCCGGCATCGCAAGCGTGCGGATACAGAGATCTCCACACGGCTCGGTTTCAGTGACGGGCGGGGCATGGACGGCTTGCGGGTCGGTCATGTCAGAAATGGCTCACTTGTATCGAATTCAGATTACACGAAGCTGTCCCAGCCGGCATCGGGGGTGAAGCGGCCGCCAAATTTTGTGGCGAGCTCGCGCAAGGTCGACGCTACATTCTCCGCGCCCCGCGTCCGCGCATAATTCAACGGGCCGCCGCGGAACGGCGCATAGCCGGTCCCGAAAATCATAGCGCCATCGACCATATCGGGATCGCTGACAATCCCCTCGCGCAAGCAGGCTACGCAGACATTCGACATCGGCAGGATCAGCCGGTCGATCATTTCCGCATTCGGCTCGGCCGTGCTGGACGACGTGCGCGCCTTGTCGGCCTTGCCGTCTTTCCAAACGTAGAACCCCTTCCCCGTCTTGCGGCCGAGTTCGCCCTTGGTAACCTTGTCACGCAACCACGCCGGCGTCGGCGGCAGCAGGTCGCCGAACTTTGAGCGCAGCATGTCGCCGACCGCGAGACAAATATCGAGCCCGACCTGATCGGCGAGTTCGATCGGTCCCATCGGCATGCCGAACTTTTCGGCCGCGGCATCGATCGTGACCTTGTCGATCTTCTCGTCGAGCATCACCATGGCTTCCAGCATGTAGGGCGTCAGCGCGCGGTTGACGACAAAGCCCGGCGAACTCTTGACCGGCAACGGCAGGCGGTCGATCGCGCCGACAAAGGCAAGCGCCTCCTTCAAAAGCTGCGGATCGGTACCGTCATGGCTGACGACCTCGACGAGTTGCAGGCGAGAAACCGGATTGAAGAAGTGCAGGCCAAGTAGCCGCTCGGGTTTCGTCAGCGTCGTGCGTAAATCCTGTAGTGGAATGCTGGAGGTGTTGGTCGCGAGGATCGCACCCGCCTTCATCCGCGGTTCGAGGCCGGCATAGACCTTCTGCTTCAATTCCAGCTTCTCCGGCACCGCCTCGATGATCAGATCCGCGGTGCGCACCCCCTCGCCATCGAGATCAGGAACCAGCCGGTCGAGCGCATCGCGCACTTCGGTACGTTTGCGGATGATCTTGCCGAACAGATCGGCCGCGCGCCTCATGGTGCCCGCGATCGGCTCGGGCTTCATGTCCGCCAAAGTGGCTTTAAGACCCTGATTGGCGCACCACGCGGCGATATCGCCGCCCATCGCGCCGGCGCCAATGACATGCACATGCGCGATCTTGTTGCCGGAGCCGGCGACCTTCTTCATCTGGTCGCGCAGGAAGAAAACGCGGATCAGGTTTTGCGCCGTCGGCGTCACCATCAGACGCGCGAACGACGTCTTTTCGGCAGCGAGCATCGCGGCCTTGTCGCCGCCACGCTTCTCCCAGAGGTCGATCAGGCTGTATGGCGCCGGATAATGCTCAGCGGGAGCAGCCTTCGCCGCCTCGTTACGCATGCGCGAGGCGAGGAACCCACGCACCGGGCCGGCATTCAGAACCGTATTGAGAAAGCCCGGCCCTGAACGCTTGAGCCGGCCGGACACCGCGTCTTTCACGGCATTGCGGACATGCCGCTCTTCAGTCACCGCATCGACGAGACCGAGCGATTTTGCCCGGCGCGCATCGATGGTCTTGCCGGTGAGCATCAGCGTCATCGCCTGCAGCGGATTGACGAGCTCGGTGAAGCGCGCGGTGCCGCCGAGGCCCGGATGCAAGCCGAGCATCACCTCGGGGAAACCAAAACGCGCGCCATCGATCGCAATGCGTATCTGACAGGCCAATGCGACTTCCAGCCCGCCGCCGAGGCAAAAGCCGTGAATCACGGCGACGGTTGGAAACTTCACCGCCTCCAGCCGATCGATCACCGCATGCGCCCGCGCAATCTGCGTCTCGACCGCCGCAGGGTCGGTCGCGCCGCGGAATTCGTTGACGTCGGCGCCGGCAATGAAGCCGCTAGTCTTCGCCGAGCGGATCACAAGCCCGGTCGGCCGCTCGCTTTCGAGCGCGGCCAGCACGGTATCGAACTCGGTCAGCACATCGGCTGACAGCGTGTTGGCGCCGGCGCCCTGGCGATCGAACAACAGCCAGGCGACGCCATCGGCGTCACGCGTCAGCTTGAAATGCCGATAGAGCCCGCCTGCCGCGGGCTTCGGCCCAAGCTCCGGCACGCGATCGGCAAGCACGTCGAGGATATGGCTTTCCATGACGCTTCCTATACCGTTTCGATCAACATGGCGCCGCCGAGCCCGCCGCCGATACATTCGGTAGCAATGCCGCGCTTGGTGCCGAGCCGCTTCATCGCATTGACGAGGTGCAGAACGATGCGATTGCCGCTGCAGCCTACGGGATGACCAAGGCTGATCGCGCCGCCATCGACGTTCAGCCGGGCGCGATCGATCTGCCCCGCGGCCCCGTCGAGACCCAAAATCTCGCGGCAGAATTTCTCATCGTTCCAGGCCGCAAGACATCCCAACACCTGCGTCGCGAACGCCTCGTTCAACTCCCAGGTTTCAACGTCCTGAAGCGACAGTTTGTTTCGCTTCAACAATTCGGTCGCCGACATTACCGGACCCAACCCCATGATCGAGGGATCGAGCGCTGCCCATTGACTGTCGACGATCACGGCCTTCGGCGTGAGACCATGTTTCGCGACGGCCTCTTCGGAAGCCAGAATGACCCAGGACGCACCGTCGGTGATCTGCGAGGAATTGCCGGCGGTGACCTGGCCCCAGGGCCGCTCGAACACCGGCTTGAGGCCGGCAAGCTTCTCCTGTGAGGAATCCGGCCGCACGCCGTCATCGTGATCGTAGAATTTTCCGTCGCGCGCAAACGCGGTCTCGACCTCGCCTTTCAGGAAGCCGCTCTCTTGGGCATGCGCCAGCCGCTTGTGACTTTCGACAGCATACGCGTCCGACTGTTCGCGCGTGATGCCGAAGAGATGGCCGACGACTTCGGCGGTCTGGCCCATGTTCAGTTCGGTGATCGGATCGGTCAGACCGCGTTCAAGGCCGATGATCGGCTTGAAGTAGGCGGGACGCGCCTTCGCGATCGACGCGAGCTTCGCCAAGATGCCCTTGGCGGTCGCAAGTCCTGCAAACCAGCGCACACCCTGCTGCGGCCACACCAGCGGCGCGTAACTCAGGGCTTCGGCGCCGCCGGCCAAAATCAGGTCGCCGCTGCCCTCGCAGATATAGCGATAGGCAGTATCGATCGACTGCATGCCGCTGCCGCAGTTGATCTGCACGGTGAACGCCACCATCTTCTCGCCCATGCCGAGCCGTAGCGCGGCGACGCGCGCCGGGTTCATCTCATCGGCGATGACGTTGACGCAACCGAGGATAACCTGATCGAAAGCATCAGGCGTAAAGGGCTGGCGCGCCAGCAGCGGCCGGCCGCACTGAACCGCGAGGTCGACCGGCGTGAAAGGTCCGGGCCCGGTGCGTGCTTTCAGGAACGGCGTGCGGCTGCCGTCGACAATAAAGACAGGACGCGTCATCAGCTCGCCGCCCTCTGCTCACCCAACTCCTGGAAAAAGGAGTGCACGTCGGCCGGTTTCTTGTAGATCGGCGACAACGCTTCTGGCGCGAAATCATCGACCTCGATCACTTTTGCGACGGCCTCGTGCGCGGCCTTGAGTTGTTCGCCTTCGGCCTGGGTGATGACGCCGCGCTTCACGGCTTCCTGCCAATCATGCAGGTGCGCGGCACGCATGCGCTTGGAAATCTCTTCCGCCGCCGTGACGAGCAGGAATGCCTTCTCGAGCCGCGCCACGCCGCGGTCGTCGTCGACATGCGACAGATCCGGCGTCAGCCGGTCGCGCGCGGCTGACGGCTCCAGCACCAGCTGGGCGCATTCGTGCACCACGCGGTCGGAAGGCCCGAGGACGCGCGCCCCGAACGGTTGAACGACGAACTTCAGGATGACCGCAACAAAGCGGTTCGGCAGGTTCGCCAGAATCTCGGCAAAACGGCTCTCGATGGTGCGGAAGCCGCTCGCCATGCACCATTCGAGCGCGGCGAAGTCGGCCGTCTGGCGTCCCTCGTCCTGCCAACGCTTGAGCGCGGCCGAGAGCAGATAAAGCTCGGACAGGATATCGCCGAAACGCGCGGACAGCATTTCCTTGCGCTTGAGCGCGCCGCCCAACGTCAATAGCGCCATATCGGCGCAGAGCGCAAAGGCCGTCGAATAGCGCGACAACTGGCGATAGAAACCGGTCGCTTCGCCGGCATCGGGCGCCGGCGCAAACATCCCGCCGGTCCAGCTTCGGCCGAAGGCGCGGAACAGCGTGACGACGCTGTGCCCGACATGTTTCCAGAATGCATCATCGAACGCGTCGAGACCCTTGGCGCGGTCTTGCTCGCCGAGCGCGTTCATTTCCAGCAACAGATAAGGGTGAGCGCGGATCGCGCCCTGCCCGAACACGATCAGGTTGCGGGTGAGGATATTGGCGCCCTCCACCGTAATGCCGACCGGCACCGAGCGATAAAGGCTGCCGAGGTAATTCTGCGGCCCGTCGATCACGGCCTTGCCGCCGTGAATGTCCATCGCATCGTCGATCGCGATCCGCATCCGTTCGGTGGCTTGCAGCTTCATGATGCCGGAAATCACCGCCGGATGGCGGCCTTCGTTGAGCGCCGCGCAGGTCAACCGCCGCGCCGCGTCGAGCAGATAGGCGGTGCCGGCGATGCGGGCGAGCGGCTCTTCGATGCCTTCGAATTTGCTGATCGAAATGCCGAACTGTTCGCGGATGCGCGCGTAAGCGCCGGTGGTGCGCGCCGCATAGGCCGCGCCCGCCGCCGATAGCGATGGCAATGATATGCCGCGGCCGGCGGCAAGCGCCGTCATCAGCATCTTCCAGCCCTGGCCAAGACGCGCCTCGCCGCCGATGATGTAGTCCATCGGGATAAAGACGTCCTTGCCCCAGTTCGGGCCGTTCTGGAACACCTGCATCGCCGGCAGGTGGCGATGCCCAATCGAGACGCCCGGCAAATCGGTTGGGATCAGCGCGACGGTAATACCGAGATCGTCTTCCGTGCCGACGAGATGGTCGGGGTCGTAGGCCTTGAAGGCCAATCCCAGCAAGGTCGCGACCGGACCAAGTGTGATGTAGCGTTTGTGCCAGTTGAGACGAAGGCCGAGCACTTCTTTGCCTTCGAAGGTGCCCTTGCAGATGATACCGGAGTCAATCATCGAGGCGGCATCGGAGCCAGCCTCAGGGCTGGTCAGACCAAAACAGGGAATGTCGCGGCCATCGGCGAGCCGCGGCAACCAGCGCTGCTGCTGCTCCTTGGTGCCGAAGCGCATCAGGAGTTCGCCGGGCCCGAGCGAGTTCGGCACCATCACGGTGACGGCCGCCGTCAGCGAGCGTGAGGACAGCTTGCGCACCACTTCTGAATGCGCGTAGGGCGAAAAGCCTAAGCCACCGTGTTCCTTCGGAATGATCATTCCGAAGAATTTATTGCGCTTGACGAAGTCCCATACCTCGGGCGGCAGGTCGCGCCATTCCCAATTGATCTTCCAGTCGTCGAGCATCGCGCAAAGTTCGTCGACCGGACCGTTGAGGAAGGCC
>DATHPL010000066.1:0-2497 GCA_035483915.1 Bradyrhizobium sp. | reverse complement strand
CGGCGGCATCCGCGCTGCCGCCGCCGCAGATGGTGGCGATCACAAGGCCAGCCAGTACAATCCTCAGACCGCTCATGGAGCCTCCAGCCGTTCCAAATTCATGCATGGTGCTGCACGCATCCAGCACTCTAGGGTTTTGTTGGCATCGAAAACTGGCTCAGCAAGCGGGATAGATCGTCCGTCTCTTCAAGCGCCCACAGCGCCCGCAGAACGGCGTCGGTCCGCTCCTTCGGCCAGCGCTTGCCCACATTGCCGCGGAATTTCCGTTCTACCTCGGATCGGTTCATCGGCCGTTCGGCGAAACCGGGAGCGTAGTCGACTTCGCGCGAAATTCGCTGCCCGTCGGCGAGAATTGCCGTGACGCGCGTGGGCGCGCCTCCGGCCCGCGCGGTGAGTGCGGGGTCTTCACGCACCGTGATCTTTTGCATGAAAGCGAGAATGCGCGGATCGCTGAACATCTCGGTCGCGAAGCTATCGTTGGTGATGTCGCCGTCGAACATCGCGCGCGCCGTGATGTAGGGCAGGCTGTGGTCGGCGGTCTCCCTGGTTTTGGGCGACCATTTTTCAGGCTCGCTGCCGGTCCGTTGATAACCCCGCTGGGTCGTCGCGATCTCGATCGCGGCGATGCGGTCGAGCGATCCGACTACGCTCGCAACTTCGATACCGGCCACGATGGCGGTCTGGGTGTAGATCACCGCAGGGTAAGGTTTTATGGCGCAGCGATGGATCAGGAACGGCACATCGCGGCCGCCGAATTTGTCAGGGTCGACGTCACCCGGGCCGGATACCTGCTTGAAGAAGCCGGATTGCCCTTCGAAAATCGGCGCCGGCCCCGTCAGGCCGCCGCGCGCCAGAGCTGCGGCGAATACCGCATTGCGCGCCGCTTCGGCGTCGGCGAGCCCCTTCCAATCTGACAGCGTTTGCACCCTCGTCTGGGCCATCGGGATATGGTCGTTGACGGCGATATTGACGGCTTGCGTCAACTGCTCAGGGCTGAGCTTCATCAGCTTTCCCGCAGCGAGCGCTACCGCCGGGAGACTCATGACCGGCGGATCCCAACCGCGTGCCGCGATATCGAGGGCGTCGACCAGCCGGCAGTTCACCTCATAGGCAATGACCATCGCGAGAATCAGATCTCTGGCACTGGCTCGCTCAGCCTCGGCCACCGCGAGGCAGGCCGTGATGTGATCGCTGGGATGAACGGAGAAGCGTCCGACATAGGTATCGTTGAAGTCTAAATAGCGGCAAAGCGCCCCGTTGGCGAAGGACGCCAGCTCAGCCGTCGTGCGCCTGTTGGTGCCGATGATGGTGGCGTTGCCGCTGACCGCCAGCGCAACGTTGCGGCAAATACCAACCGGCCCTTCGTCGAAGGCGCCGATGCCGCATCCGATCGTATCAATCAGGTGCGTTTTGACCCGCTCGATGGTTGCCGCGTCGAGATCCTCAAATCGCAGGCGATCGGCATAGGCCGCGAGTCTTTCCGCAAGCGGGGCGGCGGAGTGCTCCGATGGCGGCTTCGAATGGTTTTGCGCGCCCGCCATCCGGGAGGCGGCCGGAAGCCCCGCAGCACCGGCTGCCAGACGCAGAACAGCTCTACGAGTGAGCTTCATGGCATTTCCTCAATCGTATGCCGGAGTTCGGCAGCGGTCCTTGACGGACCTTTTGTAAATCGTTGGGCCGAGAGTATGTGAGGTTCGGCGCAATGTCAGCCTCTGGCACAAAACGGGGCATGCGCAGATCGCCTATCAGCATGCTAACTTTCTTGGCGTCCAAACTTTCTTGGAGCCTAAGGTTCGAATATCGGGGGAGATCACATGATCAAGCGGCGCGCGTTTCTTGTTGGTACCTTGGGTACGGTAGCCTTGCGCGCGGTAGTCTTGGGCGCGGTAGTCTTGGGCGCGGTGGCGGCGGGAATTCAAACGACCGTGGCGGCTGATGTTGGCGCCTTCGCTGAACTGCCCGGCGTGAAGCTGTGGTTCACGGACAGCGGCGGCACCGGCGTGCCACTGATTTTGCTTCACGCGAACACGGGCACCAGTGCCGTATGGACGAACCAGGTCGCAGACTTCTCTCGGGCCGGATATCGCGTTATCGCGTTCGACCGCCGCGGCTGGGGCAAGAGCAACGCCAATCCCGCAACGGGCCCGCAGCCGGGAAGCATTGCGGGCGATCTCGATGCGCTCACGGAACATCTCAAGCTCGACAAATTCCATTTGCTCGGCGTCGCCGGTGGCGGATTTGCGGCTTTGGACTATGCGGCGTGGCACCCCGAGCGGCTCCGGAGCCTGGTGATCGCGGCGAGCACCGGGCAAGTATCGGACAAGGAGATCGCCGAGATTAGCGCCCGCCTTGAAATTCCGGGATTGCGGAAACTCCCCGCGGTCTACCGGGAAGTCGGGCCGTCCTACCGAGGCACCAACCCGGATGGGACCCAACGCTGGATCGAGATCGAGGAACATGCGCGCCAGACTGACGCCTCAGACCAACCCCTGCGCAC
>DATHPL010000065.1:0-10198 GCA_035483915.1 Bradyrhizobium sp. | reverse complement strand
ATCAGGGCGGCGGCCCGGCGAAAACGCCCGGCGGATGGGAGAGACTGATCGAGCAGGATCTCGTCGGCCGTAGCATCAACATCGTTCACGGCAACAATCTGTCCGATGGGTTGTTGCGGCGTCTGGTCGATCTCGGCGCGTCGTTTTCGATTACGCCCGAGAATGAGATGATCCAGGGCCACGGCTGGCCCATCACCGGGCGGCTTCTGAAACTTGGCGCGCGGCCTTCCGTCGGCGTTGATCTCGAATCCGTCCTCTCAGGCGATCTTCTGCGCGTCGCCCGCGTCGCGCTTTCGACGCAGCGGGCGCTCGACAATGCCGACGCGCGTCATGCGACGGGCACGATCCCGGACACAACGACCATTCCGGTGCGGGAGGCGCTCCGCTGGATCACGGTCGAGGGGGCTCGCATGTTGGGCCGCGAGGACCAGATCGGGTCACTTGCGCCGGGCAAGCACGCCGACCTCGTTGTCATCGATGCCGGTGCGCTCAACCTCGTTCCCGCGCACGATCCTGTCGCTACCGTCGTGATGCAGACCGGCCTTGCCAATATCGAGGCGGTGATGGTCGGCGGAGCCTGGAAGAAGCGCGGCGGGAAGCTCGCTTTCGACGATCTGGAAAAGCGCAAGCAAGAGCTCGTGCAGTCCGGCGAGCGGCTGGTGCGCGCGATCGAGGAACAGGGAAGGGCGTAGAGATGGTGACGCAATCCGATGGCATCGCCTGGCTTGGTGTGGGCAAGATGGGCCTGCCGATTGCGGGGCGGATCGCCGCTGCGGGTTTCCGTGTCACGGCGTTCGACGTCAGCGCCGATCGAATGGCAGCGGCGCGTCAGCAGGGCCTTGGCGTTGCCGCGTCGGCGATCGAAGCCGTCAAAGGGAAATCCGTGGTCTTTACTTCCTTGCCGGACGACAAGGCGGTGCGCGATCTGCTGCTCGTCAAAGGCGTGCTCGATGCCATCGCGCCAAAGTCGATCCTGATCGAGACCAGCACCCTCAGCGCGGAAGTCTCGGTGGAACTGGCGAAAGCCGCGCAGGACCACAAGATCGACTATCTGCGCCTGCCGGTATCCGGAAATGCCAGCCTCGCTCAAACCGGCGCGCTGACGTGCTTTGTCTCGGGCCCCAAGGCCGCTTTCGAACGGGTGAGGCCGCTACTTGCTTCATTCACGCGGGCGCAGACCTATCTCGGCGACGCCGAGCAGGCGCGCTATGCCAAGCTTGCCGTCAACCTGATGATCGCCGTCTCGGCCGGCATGATGGCGGAGAGCCTTGCGCTGGCTCGAAAGGGCGGCATCGGCTGGCAGGACATTCTCAAGGTGCTCGACGACAGCGCCGTGGCGTCACCCATGGTGAAGTACAAGACGCCGCCGCTCGCCAAGCGCGATTTTGAATCGACCTTCTCCTGCCGCCAGATGGCCAAGGACCTCGATCTCATTCTGGGAGCAGGGCACTCGGCCGGCGTGCCGCTTCAACTCGCGGCCCAACTGCGCGAGACCTATGCTTCGCTGATCGCGCAGGGCGATGGTGATGCCGATTACATCGCAACCGTGCTCCACCAGGAGCGGCTGTCGGGCTTGGGCGATCCGAAGACCTGATCGCCTGAACATCAAGGTGCAAGCCGGCCATGAGAAGCCGGCGGCGCGAAGAAAAGAATTTGGGAGGAAATGGATGGGCCCGCGGGTCAACGCAACTGTCTTTGTCGATCGTCTCACCGGCGTGATGGGTGAGCGCGCGACGGTGGCCCGTGGCGTGCTCGAACAGCATGGGCGGAGCGAGGCCTATCACGGTCTGCTGCCGCCCGATGTCGTCGTGTTTCCGGAAACCACGCGCGAAGTGGTCGAAACCGTCAAGCTCTGCGCGGACGTTGGGATGCCGATCGTGCCCTTTGGCGCTGGCACCTCGCTCGAAGGCAACACCGCCGCGGTCGAAGGCGGCGTCGCGATCGACTTCTCCCGGATGAACAAGGTGCTCGCGGTGCACGCCGATGACATGGACGTGGTCGTGCAGCCCGGTATCACCCGCAAGCAGCTCAACGCGGAGCTTCGCGGCACCGGGCTGTTTTTCCCGATCGATCCCGGCGCCGACGCCTCGATCGGCGGCATGGCCTCGACCCGCGCCTCGGGCACGATGGCGGTGCGCTACGGCACCATGAAGGACAACGTCATGGCGCTGGAGGTCGTGCTGGCGGATGGCCGGGTGATCCGCACCGCCAAGCGCGCGCGCAAGTCGGCGGCGGGTTACGACCTGACCCGGTTATTTGTCGGCGCCGAAGGCACGCTCGGAGTCATCACCGAAGTCACCATGAAGCTTCATCCGCTGCCGCAGGCGATGTCGGCCGCGGTGTGCAGTTTCAACCGTCTTGGCGATGCCGTGGATACGGCAATCGCCATGATCCAGTCGGCGATTCCGGTCGCGCGGATCGAACTCGTCGACGACGTCATGATGCGCGGCATCAATCTCTATTCGAAACTGGGTTACCGTGAAGCGCCGACGCTGTTCTTCGAATTTCACGGCTCGGAAGCGGCGGTCGCCGAACAGGCGGAGGCCGCGCAGGCGATCGCGGCCGATCATCATGGCCTCGGCTTCGAATGGGCCAAAGCCGCGGAAGACCGCAGTCGGCTCTGGCACGCTCGCGACAACACGCTCTATGCGGGAATGAGCTTGCGGCCGGGGGCGCGCGCGTTGATCACCGATGTCTGCGTGCCGGTCTCACGCCTGACGGAATGCCTGACCGAGACGCGGCAGGACGCCGATACCAGCGGATTCATCGCGCCGATCGTCGGCCATGTCGGGGACGGCAACTTCCACATGCTGATCCTGATCGAGCCCACCGACGCCGACGAGATGGCGCGGGCGAAGGCGCTGCACGCGCGGATGGTCGCGCGCGCCATTGCGATGGACGGCACCTCGACTGGCGAGCACGGCATTGGCCTTGGCAAAATTCCCTACCTTGCCGATGAGCTGGGCGAAGCGGTCGACGTGATGCGCAGCATCAAGGCGGCGCTCGATCCGAAAGGCTTGATGAATCCCGGCAAGATTTTTGCGCCCGGAGCGCGCGCATGAGTGCAGCAATGCCGATTGACGCGACGCTTTCGCGCAGTGATGCGCCGCCGCTGTTGGAACTGCGCGGCATCTGCAAGGCGTTTCCCGGCGTCAAGGTGCTGGACGAAGTGTCGTTCGCCGTCTGGCCGGGCGAGGTTCACATGCTGCTCGGCGAGAACGGCGCCGGCAAATCGAGCCTGATGAAGGTGCTGTGCGGGGCATATCACGCGGACGCGGGCGAGTTCTTTCATGGCGGCGAGAAGGTTGCGATCACGTCCAGCGCCGACGCCAAGCGTCTCGGCATTGCCGTGATCTTCCAGGAATTCTCGCTCGTTCCCTATCTCGACATCGCGCAGAACATTTTCCTGGGCCGCGAGCCGAAAGGGCGCGTTCCCGGCACCGTCGATCGCGGCAAACTATACCGCGATGCGCGGCGGGTGCTCGAAAACATCGGCTTCGACATCGATCCCTCGGCGATCGTGGCCAAACTTGGCGTTGCGCAGCAGCAGATGGTCGAGATTGCAAAGGCGGTCAGCCAGAACGCACGCATCCTGGTGATGGACGAGCCGACCGCGGCGCTGTCGGATCGCGAGACCGAACTCTTGTTCGCGCTGATCCGCCGGCTGAAGGCCGATGGGGTTGCCATCGTCTACATCTCGCACCGGATGGCCGAAGTCTTTGCGCTCGGCGATCGCATCAGCGTCCTTCGCGATGGACGGCGTGTCGGCGAGGTCGATCCGGCGCGGACGACGCCCGACGACCTGATCCGGATGATGGTCGGCCGCGCCGTGGACATGACCTATCCGCGGACCTTCGCGGAAAAGCCCGGGAAGACGCTGCTTGAGGTAAAGGGACTGTCGGCATCGTCCGGTATCGCCGATATCGATCTCGTGGTGCGCGAAGGCGAGATCGTCGGTCTCTGCGGTCTCGTCGGGTCCGGGCGAACGGAAGTGGCGCGCGCGATTTTCGGGGCCGATCCATCGAGCGCGGGAAAGATCGTTTTCGACGGCCGGGAAAAGACCGGTGGGCCCGATGAAGCAGCCCGGCTTGGTGTCGCGCTCATTCCGGAAAGCCGGAAAAGCGAAGGCCTCGCGCTGATGCGCTCGGTCGGCGACAACCTGGTGCTCTCGGCGCTGCACAAGCTGTTTCCCGCTGGCCTGTTCGAGCCGCGGCGCGCGACGCGCGTGGCGGATGATCTGATCGCGAAACTGCGTATCGTTACGCCGAGCGCGCGTCAGACCGTGGCCTTCCTCTCGGGCGGCAATCAGCAGAAGGTCGTGATTGGCAAGTGGCTCGCCGCCGGCGCCCGGCTTTTCATTTTCGACGAGCCCACACGGGGGATCGATGTCGGCGCCAAGGCTGAGATATTCGCGCTGATCGATCGTCTGGTCGCCGGCGGCGCCGCCGCGCTGATGATCTCGTCCGAACAGGCCGAAATCTGTCATGTCTGCGACCGCGCCTATGTGATGCGCGAGGGCCGCATCGCCGGCGAATTGGCACGCACCGAGCTGACGGAAGAAAACATCGTGCGGTTGGGGATGCATCATGGCTGAGGTTGCCGCCACGATGTCTGCCAATCCGCTGCGACGGCTGCCGGGGGTGGCCATCGTGCTGACGCTGCTCGTCGCGGGCTTTGCCGTCGCGGCGCCCGGATTCCTGTCGCCGCCCAATGTCGCCAATGTGCTGGTGCAGTCCACGCTGTTATTGCTGCTGTCGTTGCCCATGACTCTGGTCATCATGACCGAGGGATTGGATCTCTCGATGGGCGCGGTCGTGACGCTGACCTCGATTGTCGTCGCCCTCGTTTCGCTCTCGACCGGATCGATGCCGCTGGGACTGCTGGCCGCGGTCGGGGTCGGCGTCGCCTTCGGTCTTGCGAATGGATACCTCGTCGCCGGGCTGAATATCCCGCCGTTTGTCGCGACGCTCGGAACGCTCGGCATGGCGCAAGGATTGGCGCTGATCGCCAGCGACGGCCAGAGTGTCGTCGGTATCCCGCGCAGCGTCAGCGAAGTCTATCTGGCGGCGCCGTTCGGCCTGCCGCTGCCGATCATTATCGGCGTGGTCGCCTACCTCGTCTTTCACGGTCTCTTGTATCACACGCGCTTTGGCACCTACATCTTCGCGCTCGGCGGAAATCGCGAGGCGCTCGCTTATGCCGGCCTGTCGCCCACCAAGCTTCTGATTGCCGTTTACGCCATCAGCGGCGCCATGGCGGGCGTTGCGGGTCTTTTGATGACGGCGCGGATGAACGCCGGCCACCCCACCGCCGGCCTCGGTCTTGAGTTTGATGCGATCGCGGCCGTCGCGGTCGGTGGCACCTCGTTCGAGCGCGGCAACGGATGGCTGCTCGGCACGGCGCTCGGCGTCCTGGCGGTCGGCGTGCTGCGCAACGGGCTCAATCTTCTGGCGCTGCCGTCCTCGATCCAGGTCGCAAGCGTCGGCGTGCTGGTCATCTTTGCGCTGTTCTTCGACGGACTGCGGAGCCGGCCATGACCGACATCACCAAGCCCGTCACACCTGCGCGCGCGTTCCTGTCGGACGATGTTGTGCAGATCTTGTACAGGCTGTTCGCCGCGCTGTTGATCTGCGCCGTGCTCGCGTTATCGACCGACTCTTTCCTCCACCTTGGCAACATTCTGAACGTGCTGCGGCAGGCGAGCCTGTTGTTTTTTATCGCGTCGGGTTTGACGCTCGTCGTACTCACGGCCGGGCTCGATCTTTCCGTCGGCGCCAATGTCGCGCTCTCGGCCTGTGTCGCCGGCACCGTGATTCACCAGAGTGGCCAGCCGGCGCTGGGCGTCCTTGCAGCGATTGCGACCGGTGCGGTCATTGGTCTGCTCAACGGCATCATGGTCACGGCCTTGCGTATTCCGTCCTTCATCGCGACCTACGGCATGCTGTGGGTGCTGAACGGTTTGACCTATTGGTACATGGCCGGCGAAGTCATCCATGGCTTCTCTCCCGCCTTTCGCCAGATCGGCAGCGGCTATCTGCTCGGCCTTCCCACGCCGGTCTATCTGCTGGTGGTTTTTCTTGCGATCGGAACGATCTTCGCGCAGCGCACGATCTGGGGTCAGGAAATCTATGCCATCGGCGCCAATCCGGTGGCGGCGCGTCTCTCGGGCATTCCGATCTCGCGGCGGCTTCTGTTGGTCTACGCGGCTTCCGGCACCATGGCGGGACTTGCTTCCGTCATCTTCCTCGCCCGGTTGAATTCGGCGGAGGCCGACATCGGCGAAAGCCTGACGCTGCCCGCGATCGCCGCCGTATTGATCGGCGGCACGTCGCTGTTCGGGGGCGTCGGCAGCGTGTTCGGCACCTTTGTCGGCGCCTTGATCCTGACGCTGGTGCTGAACGGAATGAATCTGCTGTCGGTCAACGCGAGCTGGCAGCCGCTGGTGACCGGCGTCATCGTGATCCTTGCGGTTTGGCTCGACATGAAAGCGCGCCGCCGCAGGCTGTGATTTGAAACGAAAAACAAGGGAAGGGAGCAAGACATGAAATCAATTTATACGGGACTGAGCGTACTGGTTGCCGCTGCCGTCAGCACGACCGCGTGGGCGGATGGCGAGACCATCGCGGTCTTCACCAAGAACCAGACCAATCCCTATTTTCAAGCGGTTCGCGTCGGCGCCGATGCGGCCGCCAAGGCGCTCAACGTCAAGACGCTGCACTATATTCCAACCAAGCCCGACAGCATTCCGGAACAGATGAGCCAGATCGAGGACGTCGTGGTGAAAAAGCCCGATGCCATTGTGTTCACGCCGGTCGACTACAAGGCCCTGGTGCCGGGCGTCGAGAAGATCAACGCGGCGAACATTCCCGTGGTGAACATCACCGATCGCTCGTCCGCCGGCAAGTTCGTCGCCTTCGTCGGCGCCGACGATTACAGCACCGCGCTTGAGACGGCGCGCTACCTCTTGAAGACGCTGAACGGCAAGGGCAACTTCATCATTCTCGAGGGTGTCAAGGGCGCGCTCACCAATACCGATCGGGTCCGCGGCTTCAACGATGCCCTGAAGGAAAACCCGGGCGCCAAGCTGCTCGCCTCGCAGCCCGGCAATTACCAGCGGCTGCAGGCGCTGCAGGTGATGGAAAACCTGCTGCAGTCGCATCCGCAAATCGATGGCGTGCTCGCGGCCAATGACGCGATGGCGATGGGCGCGGTCGAAGCGCTGGAAGGGGCCAACCGCACCGCACGGGTGATCGGCATCAACGGCACCAAGGAAGCGGTCGACGCAATCAAGGCCGGTAAGCTGCTCGCGAGCGGCGACTACAATGGCTTCCTGCAAGGCTGCATCGGCACCATCATCGCGGCGCGAACACTGCGCAAGCAGCCGGTCGTGCAGGAAATCGTGCTGAAGCCGACGGTGGTGAGCAAGGAGAATTATCAGCCTTACGAAACCCCGGTCGAATCCCGCAGCTGCCCGACCTGGGAACAAGCGTTGACGATGGGCAAATAGAGCCGCTCAGCGAGGGCGAACGAAAGAAGCCGGGCTCCGAGCAGCCCGGCTCGCAAACCGGAGATAGCGATGCTGTTTATTGTTCACGCGGTTGACCGCACGGATGCGTTGCCGACGCGGCTGGAAAACTACGACGCCCACAAGGTGTTCCTCTCGGACACCAGCCGTTTCGGCGTCAAGATCGTCATGTCCGGCCCGCTCGTTGGCGACGACAACAAGACGATGATCGGAAGCTTCTTTCTGGTCGAAGCGCCGAGCCGCACCGAGGTCGAGGCCTTTCACCATTCAGATCCGTTCTTCGCAGCCGGGATCTGGAAGACCGTGACGATCACGGGCTTTCTGCGCCGGCAGGGGTAGGGTTGAAAGCCGTTGATTTAGCCTTCGGCTTCGCCATCCGGGACGGCTTTGCCGTTCCGTCACCTACGATTGACCTACGCGAGTGCGAGCGATTTTGGGCGTTCGCAGTTTCTTCGGCGGCCGGTTTGGGCAGCTGGAATTATCGGTTCGCTTTCTCGGAAAATTGTCTCGTAACCAGCTGAAATATAATCTGTTTTTTCGTCGAATTTCGCGCCCCAAGGTCGAAAATTGAGGTTTTTTCGGTCAAATTCTGTGATAAACGTCAATTTCACGGTGGTAACCGGTTTCGCAGGACTGCATCCGCTACCAAGCAGTCTTCGCAGAACTGTGCCTTTCCCAGGATGGCCCCTTCGGGCTCCGAAAATTCCATTCCGGCGGCCGGGTCTTGAGCCCGCCGTGCAGGGACAGTTGAGGCTGAGATTTGCGGCTTTCGACCGCCGTCGTTCGTTTCGCAGTACAATGATCCAAAAGGGACGCAGAATGTCACACGCCTACCAGCTAAACGACGAAGTGCTTCATCGCGGTCAAGGGCCGCAGGGGCGAGTGCACGTCGACGTGCCGAAGATTTACACCGTCGTTCAGTGCATGCCGGTCGAGGCGGACGGACGTCTCAGGTACCGCATCAAGTCTGACAAGGTCGAGCGCGTCGTGACGGAAGACGAGCTTTCGTACTGTCAGTAAGGCGCGTTGACCGGGCGGACGCTATTTTCGGATTGAGGTCCAAGGGCCTCGAATTGCCCACTCTATTTGAGCCGTAGACCGGCGAGACGCTCGTCCGACGTCAAGCGCTTGTCCTCTTTCGGGTGCTGGCGATCAACACCAGCATGAAGGAAGTCGCTGTCATCAGCGTGCTTATCGCTGCGATCGTCGGATCGATTTCATCGCGCAATGCGGTGAACATCCGCTTGGTAAGCGGCTGATACTGGCCGCCGGAAATGAAAATCGCGACGATGGTCTCGTCCATCGCCGAGATGAAGGCGAAAATTGCTCCTGCAATCACGCTGGCCTTGATCTGCGGCAGCGTCACCGCGAAAAAGCTCCTCAGTCGATTCATGCCGAGGCTGCGCGCGACCATCTCCTGTGTCGTGTCGAAGCTTTGCAGGCCGGCGACGACGGAAATGATGACGTAGGGCAAGCCAAGCATGACATTGGCAAGCACAAGGCCGGACATCGTGGCGATGAGGCCAACCTTCGCATAGACAAA
This sequence comes from Bradyrhizobium sp., assembly GCA_035483915.1. Taxonomy (GTDB): domain Bacteria; phylum Pseudomonadota; class Alphaproteobacteria; order Rhizobiales; family Xanthobacteraceae; genus Bradyrhizobium. Next base: position 1,130 of record DATHPL010000065.1, on the reverse strand, counting down.
GAAGATGCCGACCGCCGTAATGATGATCGGCACCATCAGCGGCAGCAACAAAGCGGCGTGAATGATGCGCATGATGCGCAGTTTTGACTGGCTGATGGCGTAGGCGGCGGAAACGCCGAGTGGCGTCGCGATCACAACGGTGCACACCGCCACCGTCAAAGTGACCAGCGTCGCCTGCATCCATGCGGGGTTGCCGATGTATTCCCGGTACCAGCGCAGCGAAAGTGACGGCGGCGGAAAGGTCAGGAATCGCGCGCTCGAAAACGACATCGGTACGACAATCAAAATCGGCAGCACCAGATAGAGCAGGACGGCCGCGCAAAGCAGCACGAAGATGATCCGGCGCGGTGAGGTGCGTTTCATCTCGTCTCCAGCACGCGATCGAGTGGAATGAATCGACTGACGACGAAGAAGATGACCGACACGCTGACGAGCAGGACGACGCCGACGGCGCTCGCAGCACCCCACTGGTCGTAGAGTTCGACATTGCGGCTTACCAGCATCGACACCATGAGTGTGCGGCCTCCGCCCAGCAGTTCGGGCGTGATGTAAAATCCCAGGCACAGCACAAACACCAGAGTCGATCCCGCGAGAACGCCGGGCAGCGACAGCGGCAGGAAGATGCGGCGGAAGGCGTGCGCCGGACCGGCGCCCAGGCTCGCTCCGGCCTGCATCAGGTCTGCCGGAATTTTTCCCATCGCGGCGTAGAGCGGCAACACCATAAAGGGCAGCAGAATATGCACGGTCGCGACGACGGTCCCGAAAGTATTGTGGACAAGCGCCAGCGGCTCGTCGACGATGCCTAGATATTGCAGGAGCTGGTTGATGACACCGGTCCTTTGCAGCAGCGCCAGCCAGGCATAGGCGCGCACCAATACGCTGGTCCAGAAGGGCAGTATCACCAGCGCAAGAATGATCACGCTCCAGCGCTTCGGCGCGGTGTGGGCCGCATAGGCGATGGGATAGCCGAGCACAAGCGCCAATAGCGTGACCAGCAGGCTGACCTCGAAGGTCAACAGGAAGCTGTGCCAGTAGATATCTTCGCTCAGAATTCGCCGATAGTTCTCGAGCGTAAAGCCGTCGTGGTAGATCGACTGCCAGGCAAGCCATCCCACCGGAAGCACAAGCAA
>DATHPL010000064.1:0-2610 GCA_035483915.1 Bradyrhizobium sp. | reverse complement strand
GGGCGGACGGCGAAGCCGACACCGAAGGTCAGGAACGAGAGCAGGGTGCCGACGACCGGATCGCTCTTGGGGAAGAACAATTCGCCGAACACCAGCGCCGCGGCGGTCCCATAGAGGAAGAAGTCATACCATTCGAGCGCTGAGCCGATACTTGCGGCCAGGACGACACGTAAGCGCGAGCTGCCGGCGCCATCGGCTCCCATCTTGGTCATGCGTTTCCCCGTATCTTTTGTTTGATTTTGGTTCTTGAAGCGCATCGCCCGCGGCTTTAAGGCCGCGGGCGACGTCGATGTCACTACGCTGCGCGCGTGAAATAGTTTTTCTTGGACGCCGACTGCGTCTCGTAGATCGAGCCCTGACGTTTCGGCGGTGGCAGAGGCATGCGCACCGGCACGTCCGTGAGCCGCGGCGTTATCACCGAGGGTCCTGCCAGCAGCCGGCTGTCGAACTCCTCGAAATCCTTGACCCCCGCCAACGGCCAGGCGTCGCTGGCGGCAACTTCGTAGAGCAGGAGATTGCGCGGGCGATTGGAAGTGTTCATGGCGGACCCGTGGACGGCGCGCACGTGATGAAAGGACATGCTGCCGGCCTTGCCCATGCAAGGCACGGCGCGCTTGATCTCGTCCTGAATCTGATCGGGATCGATCAAGCCGGCGAAGCAGCCATCTTCGCCGTGGTGATTCCACATCCCGTTGCCGATATGCGTAGCGGGCGTGACCAGCATCGGGCCGTTCTCGAGGTCGCAGTCGTCCAACAGGACGCCAATCGCGAGGATGTCGTCATTGGTGTGCGGGTAGAACGCCCAATCCTGGTGCCATTCCACCGGCGAGCCGTACTGCGCGGACTTCATGTTCAGCTTGGAGCCGTGAAGGCGCAAACCGGGACCCAAGAGCTGCGTGAGGATCTCGATCACAGGGCGGCTGCGCACGATCTCGTCAAAGATCGGATGAACCCTGTGCGGGGTCTTGATGCGGCGGACGCGGGGAGTCTCCCGCGTGTGCCCGGGCTCAAGGTCATAGACGTCGGTGTGCTCGGTCACATCGGCGGCGCCAGCCACCAGTTCGGCGATCACATTGCGCACCCTTTGAAGCGTGTCGGTGTCGAGCACTTCCGGAACGATAATCACGCCGTCCCGCTCATAGGCCTGCACCATGCCCTCAGGAATCATCTGTCCTCCTCCGTCATTTCCAGCTATGTTAGCGCTAACATTCTAAGTGGTAGCGCTGTCATTATAGCTGGGCAAGTCAAATTCGTGCATTTACGGCCATGAACCGAGAAGCCCCGCCCGAGATTCGGGAAAGCCCCGAAGTTCCCCCGACGCTTTCGGCCGTAGCCAGGCTTGCCGGGGTCTCCTCGATCACCGTGAGCCGGGTGGTGCGCCTCCCCGGGCAGGTTGCACCCCAGACGCGCGCAAGAGTCGAACGCGCGATGCGGGAACTGGGTTATGTCCCAAATCTCGTTGCCGGCTCGCTCGCGAGCGCCCGCACCAACTCGGTCGGCGTGCTGGTGCCGACCATCGCCAATTCGATCTTCGCCGACACGGTTCAGGGGTTGTCGGACAAGCTCGAGCCTTCCGGCTTTTCGGTCATCCTCGCGCAGTCGCGTTACGATGACGGACGCGAGGACCGCATGCTGGCGGCGCTGCTGTCGCGGCGGCCGGAAGCGATCATCATGGTGGGATCGCCCGCGACGGAAGATGGAGCGCGGCTGCTCCGCAACGCCAGAATTCCGGTTGTCGAGACCTGGGATTTGCCGGCATCGCCGATCGATGCGGTCGCCGGCTTCGACAACTTCAAGGCAGGCGTCGCGGTTGCGAGGCACCTGATCGCGCAAGGGCGAAAGCATCTCGCTTTCATCGGCGGCGACGACCCGCGTGGCGCCCGTCGTTGGCTCGGCTTCAGAGAAGAAGCGCTGGCGCAGGGGCTGGCCGAGCCTCGCCGGCTGATCCTCGATCGCAATGCGCCCGGCAGCGTGGCGGCGACCGCGCATCTGCCGGGCGCGGACGCCGTCTTTGCCGCCAATGACGCCTACGCCATCGGCTTCATGGCCGGCCTGCGCAAGGCCGGCCTGCTGCGTCAGGGACCCGCATCGGCCCAGCCGGTCGCGGTCATCGGCCTTGGCAATCTCGAAATGGGCCAGCTCATCTCGCCAAGCCTGAGCACCATCAGCGTGCACGGACACAGCATTGGCCGCACGGCGGCGACGCTGATGCTGGAGCGCGGCGGAGAGCGCTGCATCGATCTCGGGTTCGAACTGGTCTTGCGTGACAGTGGCTAGTGCGGCGAATTCGCATCAGAGGTTGCCGCGATATCATGCGAACTTCGGAACCGGAGCTCTAGACAATTCGAGAGCCGGCCGCTGGAATGAGTTTTGCAACTAGAAGCGCAGTAACTAGAAGCACAGTAAAACTGGAAGCGCGGGAAAAAGACCGCAGAGAGAATAGCCATGTCCGAGACCCGTCAATCAAAACGCCAGGAGTTCAAAGTCGACGGACTTGCTGCGCCACTCAGCCACTATACGGACGCGGTGCGGTTTGGAGACATGCTGTTTGTCTCCGGGCTGACAGCGCATGACGGCAAAGGCAAACTCGTGGGTGGAGCGGATGCCGCA
>DATHPL010000063.1:0-3372 GCA_035483915.1 Bradyrhizobium sp. | reverse complement strand
CGAATACGGCAACCTGGTCACCAAGGGCATCATCGACCCGACCAAGGTGGTTCGCGCCGCGATCCAGAACGCAGCCTCCGTGGCCGCGCTCCTGATCACGACCGAAGCCATGATCGCCGAACTGCCGAAGAAGAACGCCGGCGGCGGCGCTGGCGGCATGCCTCCGGGCGGCGGCATGGGCGGCATGGATTTCTGATCCAGCCCTTCAAGCGATTTTACGAAATGCAAAACCCCGGCAGCGATGCCGGGGTTTTTGTTTGGGGGAGCGTGGTTGATCTCCTTGTGGGTGCCGCCGTAACATCCCTCGTCATTCCGGGGCACGCGAAGCGCGAACCCGGAATCCATTCCTCCAATTGCTTATGGCGAGGCTGGGGCGCGGACGAGGCCCGGCCACCCCCTGCGCCCTCTTCTGTTAGAGAATCCAAACGCAAGCCGGCCTCGTCGTAAGCGAAGAGCCAGTCGCGAAGGCTCGTTACGGCAAAATCGCTAATGCTCGTGCGGGGAAGCCAAGGCCGTCACGCACCTTTGGCCACGTGACGGCGATGAGCGCCCCCCTGGGCGGTACTTTGTCCAGATTGGCCATAACCTCGATTTGATAGTGGCCGTGCTGAAGGATGTATGTCTCTGAATCCATCTTGTCGGAGGTGTCGGTATCCATCGCCTCGTGGCCGGTGGCTGTCACGCCGCGCTGCTCGTAGAGAAACTTGATCGTCTCGAAGGACCAGGCCGGGAATGGCGCGCGTTTGAAACGCTCGGGATTCTTGTCCCAATCCTTGTACATGTCGGTGCGCAGCGCGACGAACGATCCCCGCGGCACCTTTCCGTGTTTCTCTTCCCACGCCTTCAGGTCAGCGACCGAGAAAGCATGGTTGTCGTCCTTGGTCTGATACGGGGTGTTGTCGAGCACGATCAGCGGCAGGATCATCTGCTTGAGCGGGATCTTGTCCATGGTGAGGCCGTCTTCCGTAAAATGCGCCGGAGGATCGACATGGGTGCCGTACTGTCCAACCATGTTGTAGTAGGTCGTGCGGAAACCGTCGTCTTTGATCGTGTACGGCTTCCTGGTTTTCGGGTCGAAGGCCGGCGTGAAATCGGCCTGTCCGAATCCTGACCACACCGGTGTGGTCGGGCCGAAGCTGTGAGAGAGGTCGATGAATTGCTTGCCGGCAATGATGCGATAAGCCCGATCAAGATCGCTACCTGCACCAGCGGGCGTGCTCGACAGCAAAGCAAGCGTCAGAGCGATAGCCGAATTTCGAAAAAACATACATCCCTCCTGGAGTGATCGATTCTCAGGTACACACTATGCGCAACAGTTCGCTCCGTTCGCGCCCCGAAAAGACGAGCAGAGCTTCGCGAGAAAAAACGAATTTCACCAGCCGTTCCGGCGGTATCACGGACACCCGCGTGGCGTGCAGTGATGCGCGGGCGATCCGGGATATCGCTCAAAAAAGAGCGTGGTGCAAACCGCCCCTTTATCGTGCGAGATAAAATGGTTATCGCAAAAGAGATCGTTTTCGCATTTCGTCCGGAACCAAAAGCGGTCCCTCCGACTTTTCATCGGCGAGACCGTTGCCCGCCGTTATGAATGACGGCGCATGTAGCGGATAGCCAAAGGTCCTTGTGACCCGCTGTTCAAAGCGCGCGCACAGATAGCCAAAGGCAACGGTCTCGGATTTGTTCAACCGACCAATGGTTTGGCTATGGACAACCCCGTGATCGATCATACGCAGACCCGCGCCATTTGCGACGAAATCGGCGAACGGCTGCGCACCTTGCTGAAGTCACCGGCCAATGACAATACGCCAGACTTCGACGACAAGATCGATCAGCTCCGCGACGAGCTTCCGGAGCCGGAGTAGCCCGACGTCCAAAGAGCATCGGCGATCTACAATCCCTCGACACTCACTAGTCGGGCCGAGCTGCACGCATCGCGGATCGACTTGAGGCTGCGATAGGTTTCGCCGTGGTAAAATGTTTCGAACGCTTCGAGCGACGGCTCCAAGAGAACAATCCGGCGCGGCGACCAGTCGCCTTCGTAGACCTGCTTGCCGCCGCGGGCGAGATATCTCGCGCCCGCCTTTTCCAGCGCGGGTTTCACCCCTGCCATGAACTCCTGATATTTCGCCATATCGCGGATATCGACATCGAAAATCGCATAGGCTGACATTCATTACCTCTTCGCCGTTGACCTCTTCGACATTAGCCTTGCATCGCTTGCCGAAAAAGCATTGTGCCTAAGACCCGGCCTCGGAAGCAAGAACATGAACCGTGGATGAACGACCGCCCCTGGCAAGCCATCGCCAATACCAACCGTTCCGATATTTCACTACATGCGACAATCTCGCCCGGAACGCCAGCACCGGTCGAACGTTCCGCTGTCAGAGGAGGAACGTGTCATGAAACTGAAAGCAATCCTGACGGCAACGATGCTGCTTCTGCCAACCGCGGCGCTCGCCGCGCCCGGCATCGTCACCACATCGACCGGCTTGAGGGCCGGTCCGGGTGCCGGCTTTCCGCTGGTCGATCGCATTCCCGGCGGCGAGCGGGTCAACATCCACGGATGTCTGAGCGGCAATGCCTGGTGCGATGTCAGCTGGTCCGACGACCGTGGCTGGGTATCTTCGCAATATCTCGAATATCTCTACCGCAACAGTTACGTCTATCTTCCCGACTATGTCGATCAGATCGATGTGCCTATCGTGCCGTTCGTATTGAGTTCGTATTGGTCGAGCTATTATTCGGGACGGCCCTGGTATCATCGCCGCGCCTATTGGACCAATTACTGGACGTCCCATGAGCGCTTCGCGAGGCGGATGACGATCGATCGCTCCGCGGCCCGCATCGGTCGCGCAGCGACGCACAATGCCGCGATCAACGAGGGACGCGGACCACGTGCCGGCATGGCCGACCGAACGATGCGCGAACGGAACGCGGCGCAGGTCCGCGGCGCAAGAGAAGTACGGGGACACGAAGCGCAAGGACGCGACATGCGCGGACGTGAGGCGGTTCAGGCCCGCACGGGCCGCGAGCGTATGGGCCGTGAAAACGGCGCCTTCCGTTCCAATGCGCGGATGCAGCCGCCCGCTGCGAGAGCCCATGAAGCGCCGCGCTTCTCCAACGCGCGCCCGATGCAGCATGTCGCACAGCCGACGATTGGCCGCAGTTCGCCGGTGAACGCGCGTGCGCAAGCTCCCATGCCGCACGCGGCCCCCGCGATGCCGCATGCCGGCGGCGGCGCGCCGCACATCAACGCCGCTCCGCGCGGCGGCGGCCGTGACCACCAAGGACACTGACCAAAGAACACTGACCAAACGGCGAAAAGCCCGGCCTCGCGCCGGGCTTTTCATTTCACCAAAAATCGAATTTCAC